>JAJRWH010000108.1 GCA_024276935.1 Deltaproteobacteria bacterium | reverse complement strand
GCTTGAACCGGGGAAATGTCACAACAAAAACTCCTTGGGTGAATTTCGAAGCGGCTCAATGATAGCAGAAAAACACAATAAAATCAGCTGATTGTCAAAGATTGAGAGTAGTTTTAAGTTCGTAAGCTCACTGATTCAGGTTTGAATCATAACGCATGTGAGCCCGTAATCTGGCCTCTTGTTTTCTACTTTCAGTCGTTACTTTCGCACACTTTTTTCAATACCTTCTGTATCCCCCCAGGAGGAAATGATGAAAAAAGTGATCTTGTGTATGTGCCTGTTTAGTCTTGTTCCTGTCACCACTGTCTGGCCCTCCGACATTCTTCGGGCCACTTCCCGCCTGGTAAGCCTGCTCCGCTCTAGCCAACCTCAAATCTCTGCACAATTCGCTGAACCTGTTTCTTTTCTGTCGATAGCCAAACAAGCAGGCAAAGCATATAAGGTTGACCCACGTTTAATCCTCTCCGTCATCAAGCATGAATCCGATTTCAATCCGAATGCAGTTTCAGTGAAAGGCGCGAAAGGGTTGATGCAACTTATGCCCGAAACCGCTGCTTTGGTAGGGGTAGAAAATAGTTTTGACCCAGCCCAAAATATCTACGGTGGTACCAAATACCTGCAGCAGATGATCCAGCGTTTCAACGGTGATATTTACGCGGCTCTCCTTGCCTATAACGCTGGTCCGACACGTGTTTTGGCGGGCAATATTCCAGCTGAAAGTCATCGGTATGCTTCAAGTGTTCTTTCACTCTATAGACGATTAAGGAGGCAATTATGAATTTTGAAGGTGTCGTATTTATTGTTGTAATGCTTTTGTACCTTCTTTTTTTCCGAGAACCTGAGAACCATAAAGCTTTGCGGTTGATCCCTACTGGACATCCTGTCCCAAGAGTTATTGTCCGAACACCAGAAGTGAAGGTTTCTCCCGAAAAAGGTCAAGGTTCAGTTGGCCTGAGTATCAAAGTCCACAAGCAACAGGTTGAAAGGGGGATTCATGATGGGATTGAATTGATAGATCAGGCTCTTGCCGAAATTGATAGAGCCAGATCTTGATCTCGAAACCCCACTTTATGCTTAAGCAGGCGTGTCTTTTGGACGCCTGCTTTTTTTATGCTTTCAGCAAGAGAATCACTTTCACAGTAAGGGATCTGTATCGTGTTTCTTGCCAGATTGAGGTCGCTGATGAATACGAGTGTCGCGTTTTAAGGATAATTTTTTAAAATAAAATCGGTAGGTTAAGACTTATTTTTGTGTTTTTTTCTTTCTCTTGTTTCGTTTGGCTCACTTGTTCCTATATCTAGGTATCACACGGCTTTTTAGCCTAAACACTTGGAGGTGCATTTATGAAAATGATTCTGGCAATACTGGTAATGGCAAGTTTGATTTTGGGCGGATGTGCCGCGACTTCCCATATTGAAAAAACGAATTCTGCGGACATCGAGAAAAAAATTGACTTGCTCGATCAAGCCAAATTGATGCAGGCGAATAAGTCACTCGATGAAGAAAATCCTGAAGCAGCGTTGTGGATTTACGAAGAATTGTTGCAGAAAAAGGACCTTTTCTCCGCACAAATCCGTTCTGGCCTACTCACCAACGCTGCACTGGCAAGCCTGGAGCAAGCCGATCGCGAAAAGTTTATGTCCTACGCAGAAGAGCTTCGTAACGAAAGTCGAAAACTTTACCGGTTACCTAAAAATACTCAGTTCATTCTGCTGGTTGCGGACGAATTTTCAGGAAAAACGACAGAGCGCGATCTGCGTGTTAGCTCAAATCTTGCCCAGGTTGTTTCAACCGTTATTCAGGAAAAATAGGAGGAGGATATGAAAGAACTTTTTTGGTTAGCCAGTATCTGCCTGCTTATCTGGGTGGGTGCCCTTTTTATCAGTAAGGACAAACGCACCTCCGATTCAGCGCAAGCTGTCTCTGCTGTTGCCTCGCAGGTTGTCGGCAAAGTTAAAACTGAAGTTGAAAAGCTCACCGCCAGTCAACAGGCAGGTAGCGGCAATGCAACTGCCCCAGTGTCAGCTCAGCAGTCTTTGTCGGTATCAAATCCAAAGCATGGACAGCAACCTATGGTTCCGCAGTAAAAGAACGATCCCCCAATCGTCGAAGAAACCCTGAGGGCCGAGAACTTAAACCCGTCTTCTCCCCAAGGCGAGACAGCGGAAGCTTTTCAGAATGGAGGTGACCTGAAACCATCTTTGGTTGAAGAAAAACAATGGGAATTACTCGGAGAAAAAGCTGGTGAACGTGCAATGTCAGCGTTGGGAAAAATCAATTTGAGCCTTGGTCGCTGAAAAGGAGATCGAAATGAAACTTAAATTCCTCTTTTTAACAATCTTGCTGTTTGTCGTAAGTGCCCCAGGTTACGCAGCAGGTAATGGTCTGAATCGCTATGCCATGTGTCAAAAGGATCAACAAAAGGCGGCTAAAGACCTGATCACCGCCCTTGTTCAAGGGCGAGATCAGTCCCTCTGGGCTACTCCTGTGCGTGATCTTGTCAGCGCAGAAACCTGCATGTTGTCCTACGGCGGCGGATATACCAGTAACCGCCTCTACGGTCGTCTGGCGAAAGATCTTAAGCCGGGCGAATTTAGAAAATTTGGTTGGCGGGTATTTAATGCGCGTCTCAACGAAACCGGTTTCGAGCTGGAACCCGCCAACTCATCTTTCGGGCAAAGTCTTTAACGTTTTAGTTATGTCAACTCAGTTCGATATAGGAGGTCAGTTATGAGCCAACTCGAAGCCAGAAGCCCTTACCTTTTCTTTGGAATCTTTATGTTGCTCCTTATTCTCTTTAATAGCAGCGTGGCAGGCGCCTCAGAAAATCCTCTACTGGTTAAGTTGCCTGCTGAAATTAATGCCGGGATGGCAAAGATTTATGCGATCGGTGAACAGTTTGATCGTGTCGTGAAGGCTAAAGAATTACAGATTAAACGGGTTGTTGAACAGATTGAAGCCAGTACAAATGAGCGTGAGACTTTTGCCATACAAAAGGAATATCTCGCCTTGCGTGCTGAAGTTCTGCAGGCTCAGGCGAAGAGATCGGTAGCAATAGAGAACGAACTTGCCAAGGTCGTGCAGAATATCGACCTGCTCGAACAGGTCCGTAAGGATTCCAAAAAATATGGTTTAGGTAAAGGGATCTCAAAAGAAGATCCTCAGGCTAAGGCCGCGGTGCGGTCGATGTTGGGAGGTTTTAAGAACCTGGTGGATATGGTCGACAGACTGAATCCTGCTTCGCAACTCGGAAATCAACGTGATTCTTTGATCGTGATGACGAACATGGCCAACAGTTTTTTCGGTATGGATGACAATTCCGGGCTCGAAAATCAACGCCGCTTCCTCAAGGACGCCATGGTTATGGCCCGTTCGGTACAGGGCATCCTTGGGCTTGAACATGATCACCTGATGCAGAAACTTTATTACATTGATGCGCAGCATATTGTGCAGCAGTTTGGCGATCTCAAAGTGGCAATTTTCGGCAAAGGTATCACTGTCGCCGATGGCTTTAACAAATGGCATCAACTTGATGATCAAGCACTGCGTTCCCGTGGTTCGTCTCAGCCGTCAGGTTACGGTGGTGCCCAGCCAGGGTGGGAGGGGGTTGGCATTATTAAGTGAGCAGGACGCGCTCTTCAAGCAGCAAGAGGACGACAGATTCCGGCAAGGAGATAACGATGAAACTCGATATTTTTAAAAATAAAAACACTTGGGTTGCGGCCAGCCTACTGATTTTCTCCTTGTCCAGTATTTACCTGCTGGGTGATTCGATTCAAGGGGTTTACTCACATTACAGGCAGATGTTTGGCCCGGTTTTCTGGTTGTTCATCCTTTTATCGGCGGTCCTGCTCTCCAGTGTGGGGCAGGTATTAACCGGCTGCTACAGTGGCGATCCAACACTATCCGGGCTTAAATTTGTTGAGGCCGCAGGGCCCTCTGCCGGACTTCTTGGGACAGTTCTGGCCTTGATGAATGGTTTCAGCCATCTGAATCTAAGTGGTGACCATCTGGAGGCGGCAATCAATGGCATTGTGCATACGATCGCGGTCAGTCTTTCCACCACCGCCTATGGCCTGATACTAAGTCTTTTAGCCTGGTCCTTTCGGTCCTGTGTGGCTCCTTTCTTTGTGCAAAAATGGCAGCAGAATGCCGAGAAAATAGGTGATGCCCTTGAGGCCGGGGAGCTAAAAGGGGAGGTCTGTGATGTTGAGACAATTTAGGAGCACGGGGCTTTCTCTTCTGTTTCTCGTGCTGTCTTCCGGCGCGGTTCAGGCGGAGTCACTCTATTCCTTGCCGCATGAGAGTTCGCTGCTGGCCGAAGAAGCACGACAGGCTTATGAACAGCTTCAGACTCTGGATCAGATCAATCAGGTTGGCCTGCAGCGCATTCAGCAGGCCGCTAATGAAGTTCAGAGTGCTAAAACCAGCAGAGAAAAAAACTTTTACCGTCTGTCCTATGTTGACGAACGTGCCGAACATGTCAAAGCCTACGCCACTTATTTGATCACACTTCTCCATAAGCAACGGCATTTTCTTGGGCATGCGCGAAATCTTGAAAAGCAGGTTGGGTCCTTCCGACTTGATGATCAGACTCGGGGGTTACAGACTCTGCTCGCCATGGTCATGGAGCTGCAAAAAGAAGCAACCGCCCTGAATGAAAAGATTGAACAAACGACCAGACTGCAGCAGCAGGTTGAGCTCTACCTGTTGAGTAATCTGCTTGCTATGAGAAAGAATGACAACGTTCGGTATTCAAGCTACGCCGTTGAAATACGAAACTCGGTCTATCGCGGGTTGTCGGGTCTGAAATCTGAACTTCTTTACCTTGATTCTCAACTTGAAAAAATATCAACGCAGGAGGGTTAAACCATGGAAAATAACAGTGCGATGATTTCTTTTGGTGACCTGATGTCGATCTTACTGGCCTGCTTCATGTTGGTTTCTGCCCTGCTGGCCACCAAGGTCGCCCAGGAGTTCTCAACCAAGGTTCAGTTGCTTGAGAAACAGGCTAGCGCCACTGCGCAGGCAGACAGTCCAGGAGAGTCGAGCCTCTTTCTTAGTGTGACCAAGGCTGGGCGATATGTGCTGGAAGGTAAAAGTCTAAAGCAGAAAAAAGAGTTTGCCGTGCCGTCACTTCTGGTCAATGTCCTTAAGCAACTTAATCCCCCCAATCTCTATATCCGTGGTGATAAAGGGGTCCCCTACGGCACAGTGTTGTCCGTTCTGATGGATTGTCGTGCGCTGGGAATCCGAACCGCGCTCTCGGTGGACACTAGTAGCGGGGGTGGTTTATGAAACGCTTCGGGTCGGGGCTGGCGGTTGTTTTGTTGTTGATTATCGCCTATCAATTTTCACAACTTCGCATTACACCAACCATTGTATTGCAGGCAAAACAACCTCTGTCGCCGACGGTTGTTCCAAAAACCGGGCAACATATTCCTGTCGAGCTAGCAGCGGTCAGTTGGCCCTCAGAGCCAATTAAAAAGCCTGTCGTCCCAAAACCAAAAAAGAAAGTACAGCCCCAAAAGAGACAGCCTCAAAAAATTGCAAAGAAGACAGAAGCGGGAAGTTCTCGTCCCGCAGGGAAAACAGGTGAAGGTTTTGATGTCGTTGGCCAGTTCGAATGTTCTATCGACTTTTACCTGAAGATAATGCGCCAGCAGGGTGCTCTGGTTGTCGCCTATGAGAACCAGCACAAGCGATTAATCTCCATCTCGCCGACGGAAGAACTCAGCCTTCTTGATCGTTTTCCCGCCGGATATAGTCCCTTAACGCGGAGAATAACCGACGATTATCCCGAAGCACATAGGGTTTTGGTTCAGGTTGCACAACGTTGGGGGAAAGGTTCCTACGATATTTTGTTGGTTCTTCCCCAAAGCCTTGAACTCCGGATAGATCAAAACTTGAAACGCATTCTGGACAGACGGTTTCCCTTACCGCAGATCACCAAAGTCCATGTTCGTTATCAGCGATCAGGTGCCCATCTGGTGATGTTTGTTGAGCGCGTTAGTATGCAAAACAAGTCTTTCCCGATTGGAAGCAGCATCGAAATTTAAGCAGAAAGTACAAGTTTCATCGAAAGCATGAGGCCTCTCAGTGAAAGGGATTTGCGCGATGCCTTCAGCTTAAAAGGAGACAGTCATACGTTTCTGTAAATAAAATTATTAGCAATAACGCTATCTTACATTTTTTTTACGAGTTATCGCAGAGTAGAGCCCTTTCTTGCAAATGTACTTGGTTGAATCGAATGGTTCGACCATCCCCCGGTTGCCGCGGGAGTTCACTAGCAGGGAGGCCCGAAGCTCATGCTGACTCAATCGTTCCAGTACCAACAGATCCTTACACCCAAAAAAGAACTGCACCAGGCTTTCTGGCTGACTCATGAGATGCGTAATCAGGGCATTCCTGTCCTGGAAAGCTCCTTTGAGGCGCTGGAAGAATTGGTTGCAAAAGAGCTTCAGGAAAACCCAGAATTGCAAGTTGAAAATCAAGACTTGTCTGAGCCGTCGGAGGACTCATCGTGTGAAGAGTTGCAGGACTGGGTGATTGAACTTGAACGGATGGGACAGGACACCTGGGACGACTGGAACAGTTATGCGAGCAGGGGCCAGCGCAAGGATAACTGGGCCGATTCAGCCGATGGATCGTTCTACGAAAATACGCTGATAGACGAAGTTTCACTCTACGGACTCCTCCTCAAAGAATTGAAACAATCCTTTTTGTCTGTGGCCCATCAGCGGATTGGTTATGCCCTGATCGAAGAGCTCGATGAGCATGGCTTCTTGGGTGCGTCACTTGACTCGCTCGCAATCACCCTTGAGGTAAACGTTTCTTCTGTTGAACAGGTTCTTGCTGTCATCCAAGACTTCGCGCCAGCAGGTGTCGCCGCCAGAAATCTTCAGGAATGTCTCTTGCTTCAGTTGAAACGACAGGGGCGAGACGACCAGCTCGAAAGTGATATCGTGCGGGACTGTTGGGCTGAACTGATTCAGGGCAATATCAGCCGTATTCGCCAACTGACAGCTAAAACAGCTGATGAGGTCGCTCTGGCTCTGGCCAAAATTGCCCACTTAAACAACCGCCCGGGGAGTGTTTTTGGCCAGCAGTCCGTATCTGTTGTTCCAGATGCTTTCATTCGCCAGGCCACGGATGGCAGCTGGTTGGTGTCGGTGAACAAAGGGGAGCAGACCTTGCGAGTCAACAATGAGCCGATTCGTAACGGGGGTGATCGGCAGGTGGCCAGCTTCTATAATGGTCAGCGTCGAAATGCTTCGCGCTTTATCGAGATGCTTGAATTCCGAAATCAAACCCTGCTTAAAGTTGTGGCCGCTATTGTCGCCAAGCAACGGCGCTATTTTGAGCAAGGGGAAGCCCATCTGACCCCCTTAACTCAGTCAGAAATCGCCCAAGAGGTCGGTTTTAGCGAAGCGACTTTAAGTCGCCTGGTGAACAACAAATATGTCCAGACGCCCTTTGGTATTTTATCGCTACAGTATTTTTTCGACAGCGGAGTTGATACTTTCGCTGGAGGAAGGCTTGCCGCCAAAGCGGTTAAGTCACGTATCCGGCAAATGGTCGCCAATGAAGTGAAAAGTAAACCTCATTCAGACCAGGTGTTAACAAATTATCTGATTTTGCAGGGGATTGATATCTCCTGTCGCGGGGTCAATAAGTATCGTCAGGATATGCAGATTGGATCGACGCGTGAGCGGCGCTGGGGCTAGCCCTCAAATCGCGTGGTAAAACATTGATTTATGGCGGTCGAATTTATACTATAGCGTCCAGTTGTTTAATGCCCCTGTTGGGGTTTTTCCCTGCCAAGGGGGCTTGTCCATTTGTCTCTGTTCATAACTCAGCAAAACAAGATTTACCAGCGGTTGCTGGCCATTGGTGATCTTCATGGTTGTCGTGACAAGTTGCAGCAGCTGTTTAAGGCTGTTCAGCCCACTTCAGGGGATCGTCTTGTCTTTCTCGGCGACTATATTGATCGAGGAGATGACAGCCCCGGCGTGGTTGATGATCTTATTTCTCTGCAGAAAGAACAGGACTGTATTTTTCTGTTGGGCAACCATGAACAGATGCTGCTCGATTATGTCGATGGTCAAAATGAAAGGTTCCTTCTCAACCGTGGGCAAGAAACACTGCGCCAGTATCGCAAGAGCAAATGGGGTGAGATTCCTGCTGTGCATTTGGATTTTTTTAGGGATTTGAAACTTTGCCATCGGCAGGATGGTTTTATCTTTGTCCATGCCGGTATGGAGTTCGTCGAAGTGCTAGGTGGTAGTTTTGATATGGGTGATACCTTTGGTGACGGGGATGAAAATGAGAAACCAGTTCATCGTGTCAACCTCGACGGATTTCGCATGGGCAAGTACCCAGTTACCCAGGCGCAATGGCAAAAAGTAATGGTCAACAATCCCAGCGAATTCAAAGGCGAGAATCGGCCTGTAGAATGTGTCAGTTGGGACGACGCCCAACGGTTTATCCATAAATTAAATCAGCAGAGCGAGTCACAATACCGGTTGCCGACGGAAGCGGAATGGGAATATGCCGCGCGCAGCGGCGGTAAACACCAGAAGTGGTCCGGCACCAGCGATGAAAACAAACTGGAACACTACGCCTAGTACAAACAATACGAGACCCGTCCGGTCGGCCAGAAACGGCCCAATGACCTCGGCCTGTACGACATGAGCGGCAACGTCTGGGAATGGTGCCAGGACAAGTGGCACGACAACTACGAAGGTGCCCCGTCCGATGGCCGTGCCTGGGAGTTTGGTCAGGGTGCTGGCCGTGTCTGCCGTGGCGGCAGCTATGACCGTATTGCCACTGAGTTACCAGCGTTTTATCGTAACTTTTTCTACCCAGGAAATTGCAACGGCTACCTTGGCTTCCGGCTGGCTTCCCAGGTTCGGTGGTGAGTCAGGGAGCGATAATGGGCGACAGGTAGGCTAGGAGGGTGAGGCGGAGATGATCGGCTTCCCTTTGGTGTTTGTGCCCTGAAATTGGGTAAGGAGGATATAATGTTTTGCGAAATTTGCAATGGTAGCGGTCGCTACTATACCCAAGTCGATATTTCAGGAGCAATGGCTGGTGGGCGTTGCCCGGGCGTAGTGTGCTCTTGCCAGATATTTGGTGTGGAAGCAGCTGAGCGATATCGCTCTTCTCTGAATTTGATTTGTCCGGTATGCCAAGGAAATGGCCGAATCTATTCTCAGCTAGATGTCTCTTCGGCAATGGCTGGTGGTCCATGCCCAGGTCGATCCTGCCCAATATGTAATCGATTCAGTTTATAACTCAACTTTCGCACCGACCTAAACGGTGCAACAGCTCGATATTACATTGATTTTCAAAATATACAGGCCGGAAGTAGCATCGGCCGCCGTAATAGGCTTGGTATCTGAACCATAAATTCTGTCAGCGCCTCTGCGACCGGCGCTGCGATTTTGTCGCCGAAGCTCTTTACCAGCTGCTGCAGGGTGTTCAGCAACAGTGTAACGGCTTC
>JAJRWH010000107.1 GCA_024276935.1 Deltaproteobacteria bacterium | reverse complement strand
GGCTCCGGGCAGGGTGTCACTGGCCAGAACCAGTCCGTCGTCAGGAACTGCGACAACATCAGTGTCTGTTTCGATTTCAATCTCGTATTCAATCGATTCGTCATGGTCTTCAAAATTATCGTGCATCGTCAGTTTGCTCCGTTTTTCTTGTGAGATGCCTCGTCGGTTATTGCGCAAGGCGCAAAAGAGTTGATTCCCGGCGAAGTTAGTCGATTGTGTTGAGGCTGTCAACCGTCCATGTTTGTGATTTCAGAGAAGGGTGGAAGCCTTGCAAGTCAAAGCATAGAAAGCGAATTAGGCCTTGTCAATGCAGGGGGAAATAACCCTCGTTCAGGTTTCAGTCCTTGTGTGAAAACCAATAACCTCGTCGCGGGATAGAGAAAGTGATTTGCAGATATTGCGATTTAATACTAGGGATGTATAATTAGTTTCTATAAATTTGTTAGTTTTTTTATCAAGAACAAGTTATAATCCAAAACATTGTTTTGCTTTGTTCCTGTTAGCATTGAGTTCTGGATCTTTTTTGTTGTTTTTGCACAAGCTGGATATTTATCGCCGTCACCTGTTCGGTGGGCTACCACGCTTCCGTCTCGTCCATGTCGGATCGAGGCCCCAGGAGGTTTTGTTTATGACTGGTGTTGTCAATTTTTTTTCATCCCGTTGGGTCTGTTGTGCTCTGCTGACAATTATGTTGTTTTTCCCTGCCGGTTCGTCAGCCCTGACATCAAATGTTGAACTGGAAACAATCCTGCGTGGTTTTGCGCGTGATGTGCCGGTTGATGGAAATTCTCGGGTTATTCCTGCCTACACTTATCTCAAGCTGGATCTGAAAAATATTACCCCTACCGGGATCAGTTTTCATGGCTATGGCTGGGGGCGTTACGATCTGGCTGACAGTGGTTTTTACGACAGTCAAGGTCAGGGTGAACTGCTTTATGGTTACCTGGAGTATCACAAAAAATTCAGCAGCTTGCGTGCCAGACTGGGCCGGATCCATGTGTTTGAGGGGGTTGCCAATGAGACGCTCGATGGACTTTGGGGAGCAGGAAAACTGTCTCCCCGGGTGTCTCTTTCCGGCTATGCGGGCCAACCTGTCGGACTCTCGTCAACCAATGATCGCAGTGGTGACAGCCTGTTTGGTGGCCGGGTTGCTTACGATGGTGGTGAAAAATATCTCGTCGGCTTTTCTGCCAAGTTTTCCAATAACGATGGCAATACTGCAGATCGTATGATTGGTACCGATCTGATTTATTATCTGCCCAAAGATATGACCCTCTTTGGTTTTTCAAAGTTCAATACTGATGAATCGAGCTTTGCCGAACATTCCTGGGAACTCCGTATTCCTTTTGAGCCTTTCGATATTAAGCCTTATCTCCAGTATTACGACTATGACAGTTATTTCGGAACGGGCGACAAAGCCAAACTTCCCTTTCAAAATCTGGCCCAGAGTGGAGAATCTTTGGCGATTCTGGGGGTCGATTCTTTTTGGCGTAAATCTGAGGAACTGAATCTGGGGGCGAAGCTGAAGCTCTACAGCTATGACCAGAACGACAGCTCCCAGTATATTGCCCTGGTCGCGAATCTTATTGGTGAAGAACGTACCCAGTCCGGCGGTGAATTGGGTTATATGCGCGGGGAAGCAGCCAACAATAACTACCTGTTGTTGAGGCTCTATACCTACCAGGATCAACTCCCCGCGAAGTACTGGGTTTCCTTTGTCTCTGCCGATCTGGTGTATGCCCTGTATGACAAAAAGATCAATAGTGAGGATTCTTCACTGTTCATATCGTTGGGGGCGGGAAAGCATGTCTGGAATGATGCCCTTGATTTGAAGCTCTCAGGTGACTACAGCATCGATCCCTTTTATGACTCAGATCTCAGGGTGATGTTGTCGGCCAGTTACTCATTTGGCAGGGGGCTATGATGAAAGTTTCGGGAGGTTTTTCGATGATGGGACGTCTACGTCTGTTGATCATGCTGGCTTTACTGCTTCTGCTTGTTGCCTGTGCTCTGGATAAAAGTGGTTATGTCCCGCCGGAGCAACATCCTGTTGATGCGGAGCTGCCGCCTAAACCGCCGATCTGTATCGATTGTCACGAGGCACGTGATGAAAATATTAACTGGGCTCAGTTTAATCACACCATCTACTTTGGTGAGAATCATCGCCAGCAGGCATATCGTCAGAATCGTGTTTGCAGTATGTGTCACACCCCCAGTTTCTGCAGTGATTGTCATGCAACCCGGATCGAGTTGAAGTCGAGCGATAAGAATCCGACCCAGACCTATCGTCGCATGCCACATCGTGGCGACTATCTGTCGCGTCATCGTATCGATGGCCGGGTCGATCCATCCTCCTGTTTCCGTTGCCACGGCAACCCGAAAACTGCCCAGAATTGTACACGTTGTCATGGATAATTTATGCCTGGGAGATTGTCGCATATGAAGAATATCAATTCTCTTTTATTGATCCTGTTGTTCGCTGTTATTGCCGGTTGTTCCAGCGGAAATTCTGATGCACCGCTATTGGGGGGCGATCCGGCACCCCATCCGACCACCTGGGTTTCTCAGCATGGGGCACAGGCCAATTCTGATCTGCGTGGTTGCCAGGGCTGCCACGGATTTGATTATAAGGGGAGTGGAGATGCTGTCAGTTGTTTCAACTGCCATTCGGGAGGGCCTCCTTTTGTGGGCCATCCGGCTTCCTGGAACGGAAATCCGCTGACTGGTCATCAGGCGAACTTCAACGGGCAGTTGAGTGATAAAACTTCCTGGAACAGCTGTGCGAATGCGGCCTGTCATGGAACAGATCTCCAAGGGACCGGGACAAGCGGAGCGCCCAGCTGTATGAACAACGCTGCCAGCTGTCATGCGACCAGTACGACCGGTTGGCCACCAGCACCACATGGTAATTATTCTTCGCCGACAGTTCATGGCCCGGCAGCAAAGGGCCAGACCGACTCCAATTTGAGTATGGGGAATTATTGCGCGATCTGTCATGCGGATGCCAATCAACCCCTGGCCAGCAGATTCAATGGCGGATTCGTTGCAGTGAACTACGGAGGCGTTGGAAACTGTTCGGCATCTTCCTGTCATCCGACGGCAACAGCTCATCCTTCGAACTGGGCGAGTACGCGCTCTGGCAATAGTGTCTACCATAACAATGGGAACATTACGGCGAACCCGAATATTAAAAGTGATTCCTGCGCCCTTTGTCATACGACGACTGCAGCAACCCCTGCGAGCCCGTTTACCGGTGCTCCGACCTGTTTCAATGCGGCCTTCAACGGGTTGAACTGTCATGCGAGTGGGCCTGGTGGTGCACCACACGCCATCCCCTTCACTGATCCGAATGATCACGGACCGGCCGCCAAAGCTGATCTGGCTTATTGTGCAGGCTGTCATGCCTCAGGGACTGCTGCGGGCAGTAATCCCAGCTTCAATGTTGCAAAAGGATCAATGACTAACGGATGTGAAGATTGTCATGCCACAGGATCTGCGCATGCAACAGGCATTGATCGCTGGACTTTCAATAAGGACACAACTTACCCGACCCGTCGAACGCATTTTTCTGCGGGTCTTGACGGGACCAATCCGCGTGATCTCGGTGGTTGCTCATTGTGTCACAATGTTACAACCGCCGACAGCGGCGGAACCGCACCGGCCTGTACAACCTGTCATCTCAGTCTGACGGCGACAGGCCCCTCCGCCGGAGTGAAGTGTACCTACTGCCATACTGAACCACCGGATGGAACCGCAGATCTGACAGGGGGAACGGCGGTTAACCATCTGAATATCCTGAACGTTGCAGATGTCAGTCAGATCTCACTCCATGATAACTGCTCTCTTTGCCACGGAGCCAGTCAGAATGGTTCAACAGGCATTCTTGTCAAGAAGGGTACTGATTACGATTTGACACTCGGGAATACCAGTCCGAGCTATCAGGGGGGGGATCATCTAGATGGAAATATTGAACTGAACGTGACCGGGGCCGGTTACAGTCGTACCAACACCCCTGCTTACAGTTGCACCCAGACCTGTCATAGTACCGAAACGGGCCATGTTTTTACCAATTCAACGCTGACCCTTGAGGCGGGGGATTATGGCTCCGGCGCTTGTAACAGCTGTCATAATTACCCACCGGATGGCAATGCCTGGCCGGATGGCAGCCATGCCAGCAGTACCAATCATCTCTCAACAGGGACGAATCCGCGTACTGGTGCAAGTTTGTCGGATGCACAGTTTTACGCAAACCATGATGTTTGCGCGACCTGTCATGGGGTCAAGGGGAATCAGACACCGCCCACCCTGGCGACGGCACGTACGGGTGCGGTTGACCTCAGTTTGAGCGGCGGGGATAAATATCTGGCATCCTATCATAACGATACCAATATTCAGATGAACGGCTACGATGCATTAATTGGCGATGGAACTGACGATAATAATGCCGGCTATGATGGCACCGGTGGCTGCACCAACGCCTGTCATCCCCCCGCAACAAGTTACAAGCTCACCCCCTCCGGTCTGAATACGGTGCAAAAACGTGAATTTGGTGGTGGGTGTGATGCCTGTCACTCTTATCCTCCCACAAGTGGTGCTCACACAACGCATGTTGGAGGAGGAGCGACAAATAAGTCGTACGACTGCCAGGAATGCCATACCAGTCCCTTTGATTCGACAACTCATAACCAGAGTAACTTAAACCCTGGTGATCCCTATGATCCAACTTCTGCCACAATTCTTGCCAATGTGAACATCAAGACGGCTCTTGGTGGTTATGGCAACATCCCGGCAGGCGGGACGTTTGATTCTGGAACAAAAATATGTTCCAACACATATTGTCATGGTTTTGGGACGCCGAAATGGAACCCTGCCAGCACCGTTCAATGCGGGAATTGTCATGGGATTGATACCAACGGCCGGCCAGCGACTCCTGCCTCAGGTGGTGGCCACTTTACGGCTGGTCATTCAACGGCAACAAACAATTGTGATTACTGCCACCCGCATAATGGCGGAGTTAACGCCGAACACGTCAACGGTCCGGCGGATACGACCAACAACCTTTACGCCGCAACCGTTTCGACGACCGGAACGGCAAACAATAAGCTGAATACCCACAGCTATGGCGGGAGCACTCTGGGGACTGAGAGCTCAACACTGTTGAAGTACACCGCGAGCACCTGTACTTCTTCCTGTCATGGCACCGCAACCTGGGGAGGAAGCTTAACCTGTGCCGCCTGTCACAATGACGGTGGTACCAGCGGCGCCCCGCAGGTCAATACCAATTCCAGCCATGTTGACGCCGATGGTGCGGGTAGCTCTTACTCAGCCGGAACCTGTGAAGATTGCCACCCTGGCGGGACCAAGGGGGGCAGGCATGCCACGAATGGTGATACCGGAGTGATTGTCGTCAACAACAATACCACAGTGGGGATTAACTACACCCACCTACCAGATGGGACAAATGCCGGTTTTGCTCTCGGTGGTAATGCGACAACCGGAACCACCGAAGCTGAGATTTGCTGGAACTGCCATGATCAAAATAACGATGGAGATCTGAACGATGCCGGTGATATCAGTGAATGGGGGCTCAATACAGATACCAATGGTGTTGAACCTGACTACGATTTCGGGACTCTGAATGTCAAAAACTGGACAACAGCGACCTGGACAAGTGCGACAGGTATCTTCAGCTACAAAACTGGAGCCATCCAGTCAACCCATGCTGTTAATGATTCAACCGGTACAGGAACCACGACTCGAAGCGGCGTAGATGATGTTGCGACGATTCGCTGCAGTTACTGTCATGATGTCCATGATTTAAACAGTTTGGCATCAGATTCGAGTACCGGAAAGCCTTACCTGCGCGGGACCTGGATGGGTAATCCTTATCCTGAAGATGGGGCACCTCACAGCACCTCCAGTTACACCAACAGTGGCAGTTACCTCTTTGGAGCGGTTCCACGTGGTAATAGTGGTACACCGCCACGGGTGACGGGAGGTTACTTTATTGACCAGAACCGAACGACCTCAGGGGGCTATTTGAACTCAACGACCTGGGCGTTGAGTAACAATGCCGGTCTTTGCATGCTTTGTCATACCAAAGATGTGAATGGTAATACCGTCAGTGTTGATTCGATGAATTACTATGGAACGGCAAGCACCGACTGGGTTGGCACCAATGGGCACAGTAATGCCGTTATCGGTGGTTCTGGTGCAAACAAAGCGAATATTTTTGACCTGCGTGGTGGAAATCTGGCCAACAGTACAAATCCTGCCATGGCATTCCAGGGGGCCAACCAACCTGGAGACAGTGGTAATTTTGGATTCCGTAATGGCAAGGGCAACTCTGACAACTGGGCACCGTTACTCAATGGTGCTCCTGCAGAGTTGAAAACTTACTCAAATTACGCCTGGGGAGCGACTGTCGATGCCGGCACCATTGATGACTCGTATCACCAGTTCCCCTGTTCCAAATGTCATAACCCGCATGCGTCACGTTTGCCACGGTTGATGATTACCAACTGTCTCGATACCAGGCACAATACCTGGGACGACAGTCAGGGTACACGCAGCCTGAGTCAGTATGGTTCGAATAACAGTGGCCAGGAGAAATCGAACCTGACCTCTGCCCAGAACTGTCACAGGGTTGGTGATACCGGAACGGGAGCAGGTTGGAACAACGTAACCCCCTGGTAGAAATGTGACCAATACAAAGGAGATAACCATGAAACGTTATTGTAAACCCAGAATTGTTGGCAGCAGCAACGTTCATCCCTGTTGAAATCAGGTGATAAAATGACCAGAAAAACCCGTCCAGGTGGCGGGTTTTTCTGGTTAACCATTCGGGGGATGATCGGTTTGTTCAGTTGATACGTGGAGACAAGAGCGAGCCACGCAGATTGAAGCGATAATTGCCATCGGCCTGTGGTTTTTTGACCAACGTCAGCAGATCCAGCAAGGTTGGGTCGAGTTCTTTGGGGGTCAGGACCAGGGTGAGATTCAGGCTGCTGCTGGCGGCGGTACGACCGATGCGCAAGGTACCAGTGCCTTTAAGATCAAAAGCTGGACCGCTTGAGGACAGCTGGGTGATCTGGACCAGTGGACCTTGAGCTTTGGCCGTGAAGCGCAGTCGGCCAATCATTAGGGTGTCAGAATTATTCCCCAACTTTTTCAGCCCGGCAAGCCGTGCATCAATCAACTGGAGTTGCAGCTGACTGCTGTTTTTTCCGGTTAACGGCAAGCGCCCGTCAAATTCCCCCTGTTCAAGTGTTGCCACAAAGATCAAGGGTAGTTGTGGGCCGAGAGGCTCATCCAGGTGCAGTTTTTCAGCGTGGATTGACAGTTGACCATTGCGGTAGGCCGATCCGCTGATTTTTCCCTGTAAAAAATGTGCTTCAAAGCGGGCCCCCTGATTTGAGCTGACCAGGCTTGTCCATCGGGGACTCAGGGCCGCATTTTCAAACAAAAAGGGCGCCTGAGGCCGTTGCCGGGGGGTGATTCTGAGCTTTTGGGCACCGATTCCAGGGGGAAAGAGCAGCTGAGGTTGTTCGATCTGAAGCGGGATTCCCTGTTTAGCCATCCGCAGTTCAAGCTGATGGGCAAAAGGTGCCAGCGGTAGAAAAATCACGGCGGCAATGAAAAAGCAGAGGCCAAAACTTAGGAAACAGAGCAACAGGGGACTGTGAAGGAGTCGTTTTCCAAAACGCGACGTTGCCATCAACCGGCCTCCCTGAAACGACTGAGAATCATCGAGGCATCGAGTTTTTCCCGATCATCAAAACGGGTGCGGATTCGTAATTGGGAAATTCTGAGCCGTTGAGCAGATTGTTCGAACTGGTAGAGTAATTCAATCAGTTGGTGAAGCTGAAGTTTTACCAGCCTTATTTCAACCCCCTCTTCGAGCAGGTCATCATGGGTTTTGTCGGGTTGTGGTCTGACGTAAACCAACTGACTGCGTGCGCCGATCTTTTCTGCGGCATTTTCGACACTCGTGATCAGGTTGTGCCCCGCAGCGGCACTATTCTGGTGTTTGAGTCCCCGTAGTTTTGTTTCAAGCAGGCGATATTCCTGGAGGGAGCTTTGCAACTGGACCAGCTCCTTTCGGGTACTGACAATCTTGCGGTCGAGCCTGGCAAGGCTTTGTCTGTAGCTGTTGTAAACGAGAATCCCGCCAAGCAGCAGCAGAATGATTGTTCCTGCGATCAAGGGTTTGAGATGTTTTTCCCGTTCAAAGCCACTCATTGATCGCCCCCCTTATCAAGCTGAATTTGCAGTTGAAAATCGACCCGATCTCCATCGAGGGCCTGTTTGCTGTCGAGAACCCGGACCCCCTTGAACAGGGGCTCTTGCTGCAGATTGCTGAGGAGCTGACTGACGGCATCAAAACTGGTTGTGCTGCCTGACAGACGTAGCCCGGCATCATTGTACAGATATTCACGAATATCGAGCGAAATGTCAGCAGGGATACGCTGTGAGATCACCAGCAATACCTGCAATGCCCGGGGAGAATCTGCGCCAAACTGGCGGTTTTTTTTCTGCAGTGCCTTCAGTTTCGATTGTAATTGCAAGGGTGCGGCAACCTGCAGTTTTTCGCCCGGGAACTGTCGGTGGTAAAGGTTTGTGAGCTGTTGCTGTAGCCTGTGCAGCTGTGTTTCACGTAAATGGTATTGCAGGTAACCATTGCCGACAAACAGCAGTAATGACACGGCCAGCAGAGCTCCTGCAATTCCACCCCGCCACTTGAGGGCCTGCCAGTCATTTTTAAGCTTGTAGGGCCCTGATCGAAGGTTCAGGTCGCTCGGTTGTGATTTTGCGGCACCCAGGGCCAGACAGGAAACTCTGGTTAACTCTGGTTCAACGGTTGAATTATTACAAAGGAGTGTAATGGGCTCAACATCAAACCCGCTTGTTTGCAGACCCTTGAACAACGGATCGTTGGAGTCGATGCCCAGGGTACGAACCAATGACAGAGCCTGGGTGCTTCCGTGGGCCAGAGTCTGTATCTGCAGAACAAGCTGAGTCAGGGGGATTTCTGTTGCGCCTTGAGGCAGAATGCGCACATCAACCAGATGGGAGTTTTCGATTCGACCGATCGAGATTTCGACGTCATTGACGCAGAGGAAGAGACAGTCGACGGGCCAGCTCAGAGCAGGGATAAAACATAGCGGTGAGAGCCCCAGGTAGCTGATCGGAGCCTGGTTGTTGTCGAACAGATCAAGCAGCTCTTCGATTGCCTGTTTGGTGACGGCGGTGGCAAGCAGCTTGCCATCACCCAGATTCTGCTGATAGATCACGCGATCGTCCAGGCCGCCTGGTAATTGGCGGGCCAGTTCAGGTCCTGCTGCTGCAGCGATTTTGCGTGGGTCACTGAATGGAAATTGCAACCAGCGCAATAACGCATGCCGTCCTGGTAATTCACAGGCCAGTCGGTCTGTCAGCTGTACAGGTCCAATAATCTCACCGAGTTGATCTGTCAGTTTTCTTTCCGGATCGGGGGTGAAAAAACCTGTCGCATGCAAAGTCGTTTCTGTCCGGTCCTTGCAAACGACGGCATAAGCCCATCGTTGTGGTCCCGGCTGCAAGGCAATATGTCTTCGGCGCATCGTGTTCAGTCCACCTTTTGCCAGAGAAGCTGATCATTGGTTTTGTTGATAACCGCCTGCATTCTGCGAGTTCCATCATTAATTTTACCCTGGCTGCTGATCAGATAGTACGAGCTTGCTACATCCAGGTCGAGATTTCGATTCATGGCCGTAAAAGTTTCGACTCCCAAAGTATCACGCAATTCATCGAGTTTTTTGTAGGGGCCTTTTTCTGCGCGCTGGTCCAGCAGGGTGTCGACGTCCTCTGCCGTCTCGGCATCCCAGCAGCGAAGAACCTCAGGGGGAGCGGTGTTGACGTTCAGGTGTCCACTGCCGTAACAACTGACAAAAGGCTTCAGCCGCGTAACCGTTTCGCGATCAAACCCTTTGATCAGAAGTAATTCATCGATACTGGTCAGAGGTCCGTCTGTTGCTTCATAGGCAGGGTTCTGTGCCAGATAATCCATATCCTCTGCGCCTCCAGGTTCACTCTCATGGTCCGGATCAAGCCAGTCAATCAGGGCATTGGCGAGGCCTTCGGGGTTGTTAAGGGCCAGTTCTTCTCCCAGACGGATAAAGCGTTCACGGTAAAGGGTGGACGGGTTTCCCTGTTTGTCGACCAGCTTATTGAGGGGAAAGCGGCTGTCGAGATCTTCAATCGTGACACTGAGAGTTCCTTCGGCCAACGGATAATTCTGCACCCCGACCGACCAGAGTTCGTGCGGATCATTTCTGGCGTCATAGCTGTTGTGGTCATTTTGCAAGATCATGCGTCCGGCGGTGATACCGCCCCGGGCCAGATATTCGGCCCCTGTTGTATCTCTGAAGGTCTCGGTCAGGCGTAAATCGATCAGAGTTGAAAACGCGAATTCACTGAGGAGTGAACTCAGCAGAGCGATGATGACCAGAACCAGAAGCAACACCATCCCGCGCTCATTTTTTTCTGGTCTCATAGCACTCTCCGTTTTTGCGGCAGAGTAAAAATACTCGTCAACGGTGGTTTGCCGTTCAGGTTGTCCAGTTTGATTCCGATACGTACCAGTTGTGGTCGACCATTGTTGCGGCTATCCCAGTGATCTTGCCAATTGCGGCCATCAAAAAAGTTGAAGGTCAGCTGTGCGATGCCGTGAGCCAGATTCTCTTCCGTTGCCGGGGCACGACTGTTGAGACCTGTTTCAGAGCGCCACAGGGTCAGCTGCCCCTGCTGATCCCGGCCGAGCCGATAGCGAACCTTGCGCATACCGGGTTGTGGTGCTCCGGTCGAGGTCGTAACAAAGGCAAGGTAGGGTTCATTCAGGCTGTTTTCTCCTCCGGCAATTACGGGCAACGGGTCGGGCTCGTTCAGGGTGAGTCCCAGTAACTCACGATCAAGTCGTGAAATCAGCACACGACCAAGATGCAGGGCAGCGCCCTGTTGGTCAACCTGTTCCTTGGCGGCGCTGGTGGTTGAAAATACCCCATAAATACTTGTCAACAACAGGCTTGCCAGCATGATGGCAACCAGCACCTCAAGCAGGGTAAACCCCCGATTTGTTCTCATCAGTGGCCCCCTTTGACGAACGAGGTGAGGGTGACAAGCTCCTGATTTTTTTCATCGCCCCAGATGACACTTAGATCAATCTGTTCAATGCCGTCGATGGGGGTCGGGGTGTGGACGATGCGCCACCGATAGTTTTGATCCGGATTGGCGAAAACTCCCTCAAGCAGACTGTTGTCTGTGCCGAAATCATGTTCGATTCCCGCCATTTTTTGTTTGGCCAGCAGGGTGGCACGGGTGATCTGCTGGAGCTGTTCATTCACCAGAATACTGCGCTGAGTCAGACCGAGAATGACCACCAGGGCGATTCCGATAATCGCCAGCGCGATCATGACTTCAAGGAGAGTGAATCCCCGGATATCGCATTTGCCGGTATCTTTCATCTGAAATCCCGATAGCCTTCGAATATTTCGGTCAGTCCGGTCAAGGGGGCCAGCCTCAAGGTCATTTTGCGCTCATCGGCATCCTGTAGATAGATGATGGTTTCTTCCAGCCAGCCTCCGGGCAGGAAGGTGGTTGTGACTTCGCCACGACTCTGTTCTCCCTGTCGGGGTTGATAGATGTTGAGAAAGCGAACCCCTTCCGGCAGCCGATAACCAGCGGCAATGCCGCGTAAGGGGAGTAACTCGCCCTGGGCATCACGCTTGACGGCTCGGTAGCGGTTGGTTGAAAAATCAAAGATCAGACGATGCTCAATGCCGGTCATGGCGGCTTCATTGTAAAGATATTTTACCGTTCCGGATAAACGCCTGGCGGCGCGGTCCAGATTATTCGGATTCAGCCCGCTGAGTAGTGGCAGACTGAGGCTGGCCAGCAGACCAAGCAGCAAAACGACCAATGCCAGTTCGATCAGGGTGAATCCTGCCTGTCCTTTGGCCATCGGGCTATTCGATCTCCCAACTGTTGATGTCGGCGTCATCGCCGTCACCCCCCGTGGCACCGTCGGGACCATATGACATAATATCGAAGTCATCATGAATTCCCGGAGACAGATAGATGTAAGGATTTCCCCAAGGATCCTGAGGGATTTTCTTGATATAGCCGTTAGCACGGTAGTGTGTTGGAATCTTGCCGGTTTGCGGCTTTTCTACCAGGGCATTCAGCCCCTGTTCCGTGCTGGGGAAATAGCCGTTGTCAAGTTTGAAAATCGAGAGAGCTTCTTCAAGGCCCTTGATCTGAACCTCGGCTTTGGTGCGGCGAGCTTTTTCCGGTTCGCCGAGCAGGCGAGGGACAACAATGCCGGCCAGAATGCCGAGAATGACCACCACGACGAGGATCTCTATCAGGGTAAAGCCCCGCTGGTTATTGATCGATGATGTTTCTTGTTTCAACATGCTTGCTCCTTCAGATTTTCCGTATTAGTTTTTTTCACGCCCAACGCCCTTATCCCAAACTCTGGCTGGCCTGAAAAATGGGCAGCAGAATAGCCAGAACAATAAAACCGACCGCAGTCCCCATCAGGAGGATCATCAAGGGTTCCAGCAGGGAGAGGAGCCGATTGATCGAAAGTTCGATCTGTTGATCACTGGTCTCTGCCACGCGACGCAGCATCTGTTCAAGTTCACCACTTTTTTCACCCACCGCAATCATCTGGGTCAGCATGGTCGGGAAAAGACCCTCTTTCTGCAAGGGTGCTGCGAGAGAAGATCCTTCCCGAACCTGCCGACCGGCTCGCTCGATGGCCTGACGTAGCACCATGTTGTCAAGCAGTTTGCCGGTGATTTCCAATGCCCGCAGCAGAGGCTGGCCACTGCCAAGCAGGGTTGAAAGGGTGCGGCTGAAACGGCTGGTGGCGATCAACAGGCTGAGGCGTCCCACCAGGGGAAACTTCAGACGCAGACGATCAAGGGTCAGACGGCCCTGTTCTTTGCCTGCCCAATGTTTGACCAGCAACAACAGACCCACCAGACCTGCGAGGAGTATCCAGCCGTAGCTTTGTAGCAGATTGCTGCTGGCGATCAGCATCCGGGTTGGCAGGGGCAAAACCTGCTCAAGTTCTATCAGCATCCGGGTGACCTTTGGCAGCACATAGGCCACCAGGAACAGGAGAACACCACTTCCGACCACCGCCATTAACAGCGGGTAGGCCAGCGCGGCAGTGATCCGACTGCGTAAACGGGCCTGTTCTTCGAGCAGGTCGGCCAGGTTGTCAAGAGCCTGATCGAGTGTGCCACTGTTTTCGCCGACCTCAACCATGCTGAGATAGATGGTTGGAAAAATGTGTTTCTCCTCTGCCAGAGCCAGATGAAGAGCTGTTCCTTCGACAACCGCTTCCCGAACTCTGTCCAGACTGGCAGCAAACGGAGGTTTTTCCAGTTGTCCTGCAACGGTGAGCAAGGCCTGGTCAAGGGCCAGCCCGGCGCTGAGCAAGGTTGCCAGCTGCCGGGTGGCAATGGCCAGATCTGCGATTGGGACCTGACCTGAGCGACGCGCAAAAAATGACCTGGCAGAACGATTGCCCGTTGCGATGACCTCGGTCGCGTAGATTCCCTGTTGCCGCAGGCTTGCCGTGACCGCACGCTGGCCGCCACCTTCGCAGCGTCCACTGACTTTGTGGCCATTTTCGTCATAGCCGTTGTAATCAAAGACAGGCATCGGTCAATAATCCGTGAGTTGCGAGGAGAGCACGAGCCAAACACCAACGACCTGGATTTTGGGCCTGGAGCTTTCGCTAAATTGGGTCTTTGCTGGCATCGTTTCTCTCGTCTGGAGCTGTTTTTTCAACTGTCGATTTGGGTGACGCGCAAAACTTCTTCGAGTGAAGTTTCGCCTGCCTCGGCTTTTTTCAATCCATCTTCGCGCAGACTGCGCATGCCCGATTTTTGTGCAGCCTGGCGGATTGTTGTTGCATCGGCACCTGCCATCAGGAGTTCGCGGATCTCATCTGTCAGAAGCAGGAGCTCATAAATCCCTGTTCGCCCGCGATAACCGATTTGTTGACAGGTCTCGCAACCCTGGCTGCGGTAAAACGGGTGATTGGAGTGCTGGAGAAGACCGTCAAAATGCCGAATCAGTTCTGTGCCTGGCTGGTAACTTTCACGACAGTCAGGGCAAAGTTTACGCACCAGTCTCTGAGCCAGAATGCCAGTGACTGCCGAGGAGACCAGAAAGGGTTCGATCTTCATGTCGAGAAGACGCGTCAGGGCTCCTGCGGCATCATTGGTATGCAGGGTTGAAAACACCATATGGCCGGTCAGGGCTGATTGCACGGCGATTTCAGCGGTCTCGCCATCGCGGATTTCTCCGACCATGATAATGTCCGGGTCCTGACGCAGAATTGATCTCAGACCGGTCGCAAAATTCAGGTCGATCTTCGGGTTGACCTGAACCTGTCCGACACCGGCCAGTTGGTATTCGATCGGATCTTCGACGGTGATAATATTTTTGGTCTGATCGTTGAGACGACTGAGTGCCGCATACAATGTGGTGGTTTTTCCTGATCCGGTTGGGCCGGTGACCAGAAAAATTCCGTGTGGTTGCTGGATCAGTTGTTCAATCTGCTGCTGAAGCTGTTGGTCGAGACCGATCTGGGTCAATTCAATATGGCTTGAACTTTTTTCCAGCAGGCGCAGAACCAGCCGTTCTCCAAAGGCCGTCGGCAGTGATGAGACCCGCACATCGACATCCCCTCCAGCGATGCGAACACGAAAGCGACCATCCTGGGGGAGACGTTTTTCAGCGATATTGAGTCCCGCCATAATCTTGATGCGTGAAATAATTGCCGCCCGGGCTTTGGGAGGGGGACGCAGAATCTCATAGAGAACGCCATCGATCCGGTAACGGATAATCATTTCGTTTTCAAAGGGTTCAAGATGAATGTCGCTGGCTCGTTCACGACAGGCACGCGCCAGCAAGCCATTGACAAAACGGATAATCGGAGCTTCATCACTGCTGTCAAGCAGGTCTGTCGGGGCGAGGCTGGTATCCAGGTCATCCCCTGCCGTATCCAGCTCGGGGGTCAGATCGTCGGTTTCGCCTGCCTGTTGGGCGTAAGCCTGATTGATTGCGCGCAGAATTTCTTCTACAGGAGCCAGACATATTTCTACCCGCCGTTCTGTTAGTGCTGCGAGGTCGTTGATCGGAAGGCTGTTGCCTGGATCTGTCATGGCCAACAGCAACGAGGTGTCAGTGATCCGCAGGGGAAAGATCTGTTGCTCACGTAGATACTCAAGAGGCAAACGGTTGACCAGTTCGGCGACCCCGCTGTCTGCAGGCAGGGTGGCAAAATGGTCGAGCCCGAACTGCTGTGCCAAAGCCCAGGTCAGATCATGGCTGCTGAGATCGTAGTGGTCCAGAAGGATCTGGCCGAGACGTTGCGAATCCTGTTGTTGTCGCTGCAAGGCATCGGTAATCGTTTGGGCCGGGAGTACCGCTTTGTTTTGCAGGATTTCTCCCAATTTTTGCCAGCTACTCATTCTGGGCAGGATCCTCCAGATCGTCTTTGGCATCCAGGTCAGTGATCAGGGATTTCGGGTTGACTGATTGGCGTAATTCTTCAGTTTGAAAACCCTGGCCGGTAAACCGTGCCCGGCGGGTAATTTCTGCCATTTCTTCGGCACTGTGTATAACCCGCGGAGTGATGAAAATCAGCAGATTGGTTTTTTGGGTACTGGTTGATTTCGAACGGAAAAGACGACCGAGCAGTGGAATATCGCCCAGCAATGGCACCTTGAAGTTCTTTTTCTGAATATTGGTGCCGATCAACCCGCCCAGAACCACGGTTTTACCGTCTTCTGCCAGGACCGTATTGCGTAACTGCCGCTTGGTGAAGGTCGGTCCAACCTGATCAATTTTGCCAATCTGATTTGCCGCAATATCGGTGATCTCCTGGTAGACGGTGAGTCGTACCAGGTTGCCTTCAGTCACCTGGGGGGTAAATCTCAGGGTCAGGGCAACGTCCTTGCGTTCAACCGAAACATTGGTTGCCAAGCCAGTGCTGCCTGCATCGGTCAGACGATTGGTGATAATCGGGACATTTGACCCGACGATGATTTCAGCTTCTTCGTTGTCTGAGGTCAAAAGACGTGGGGCCGACAGAATATTGATATCGCTGCTGGTTTCTGACAGCTGGATCAGGGCTGAAATTGCCGGAACTGTAATGGTGTTGCCATCGGGGCCGACTGTTGTGATCGGATTGAAAAATCCGCCAAGCATCAGGCCTGAAACCGATTGAGCCAGCAGGCTTGGGAGTTGACCTGTTGAGCCATCCGAGGCCGGAGCCAGACTGCCCAGATTGACTGATCCCGAGTTGAGATTGCTGGTGCCAAAAGCAACGCTGCGTCCGTTGATTCCTGCTGCTCCTTGCAGAGAGGCGCCAATTTCCCGGGTTGCGTCCATGGATAACTCGAGAATCAGGGCCTCTACGTAAACCTGATTGCGCCTGATATCGAGCTTGTCTATGACTTGCCTGATCAGGGCGTAATCATCGGGTCCGGCGCTGATCAACAAGGAATTAGTCGGTTTGTCAGCGGTGATAGAAATGGGCCCTTTGGTTGCTGATTGTTTTTTATTGGCGGCATTCCCTTTCGAGTTTGCCATGATCTCTTTGAGTGTTTTAGCCAGTCCTTCGGCATCGGCATTTTTCAGATAATAAACATTGATGCTTGAGCGATCCTCTTTTTGAGGTGTATCGAGGGTGTCAATCAGATTACGCAACAGGCCAATTTCGTCGACCGAGACGATGGCAAGCAAGGTGTTGGTGCGAGAGTAGGCGATTACCTGACCTTTTTGTAAATTTTTAGCTCCACGGGGTTTGTTGGTGGTTGCCTGTTTGCTCAACAGGGAATTGGCGATCTGGGCCAACTCATCAGCTTCAGCGTACTTAAGCCGAAAAATTTCCAGTTGGGCAAGGCTCGAAGGGATGTCAAGTTTCGTGATAATTTCAACCAGACGATTAATGTTGGCAGCACTGTCGGTCAGAATGAGGGTGTTTGATGGTGGGTAGACAGTCAGGTTGCTGGTTTTGGGGATCAGGGGTAACAATACGCTGCTGGCCAGGGTCTGGGCATCGGCATATTTCAGCCGAATCAGGCGCGTCACAAAGCTTTCTCCCTGACGCAGATCCGAAACCGGCAGATTGTTTTGGCGGACATTCTGCAGCGGCACAATTTTATTCACCTTGCCACTGGTGACCAGGGTGTAGCCCTTGACATTGAGTACGGTCAGAAAAAGCTGGTAAGCTTCGTCCTGACTCATGGCATCTGGGGAAATAATGGTGACCTTGCCCCGTACCCGTTCATCATAGACAAAGTTACGTCCAGTCATTTCCGAGACCGTTTTGATCAGATCGCGCAGATCAACATCCTTGAAATCGAGAGAGATTCCCTTTTCGTCCTGTGTTGCAGCCTGGCAGGACAGGGACGGAACAAGCGCGCCAATCAAAAGAGTCAGAACAAACAGGGGCAAGATTTTTTGTAGAGTCTTCAATATCATTTGATCTCGTAAGCAAAGGTCATCGCTTTGCCTCTCCGTTCAAGGCCGATGCTGACCTGTTTTGCTTGCCGTATCTGCCCGAAAATCTGTAATGCCTTTTCAGGTGAGTTGAGAGGCAAGCCGTTGATTTCACGTAAGATATCACCTTTTTTAAGTCCCAGTTGCGCAATAAGCGAGCCGGGCTGAATCATGCGAATTTGAAACCCGGTTGTCTGACCACCTTCCAGGTAGGGGACAGCCTGGGCCTGTCTGAGCAGTCCTCCCATATTTGTGCGCGCATTTTCTGCAACCTGGATCGGAATCAACCAGCGGTTTTGTCCCAGATTTTCAATCTTTTGCTGGTCTGGACTGTTACGGGTTTGGCGTTTTTTTTGCCGTGTAATCGTTTGTTTTTTGTTGGGGAGTGCTTCAAGAACCTGAATCTGGCCATCTGGGTAGCGCAGTTCCACCTGGTTTCTGGAAATAGCAGACAGAATGGCATCATCAGGTAACCTGGTTTTCAGGCTATAAGGGATTGCTTTGCCTTTGCTGCTGAGAATAGCCAGGGGTGACGGACCGCCACTGATGGTCCCGATCAGGGTCCATGTTGTCCGAGTTTTGACCGGGGTTGTTTTGCGGGGTTGAACCTTCACAGCACGTAATTCTTGGCTGTCTGCTGCGGAATTGAAAATATTTCGTTTGAGAATCGGTTGATAACTGGCCAAAGATGTTCTGGATTTCACCGGTCCGGGCACCGCTGGCTGCAATTTTTCAGTGGCTATATCTGGGGTGACCCGCATGGCAATGGTTGTTGCCACCAGGTTACCCAGCGACAATCCGCTGAGCCCGCTCAGCAGAATAAACAACACAAGATGATGACGTTGGAAAAGGTTGATCAACATGGAGCCTCAATAACAAAAAATACTCAATTCAAGGTTCGCTGCCTGCTTGTAGCATGGGAATCAACGAGTGATCTTCGGTGTCCCGTGAGATTCTTGGGCCAGGACTGGGCCAAGCAGTTTTTATCGCCCCTTGCCCGCTCCCAAATGAGTACAAATGGGTGGGCCTCAATTCAACGCACAGAATACTACATTTTATATCATAAAAAACAAGAAAGTTAAGGGGGTTATGCTATTCATTAGAATTCTTTTTATTCGGAACTGCTGTGGGGATGCTTTGGTGGATGCAGAAGAGCTGGTTTGTGGTGATTCTTTTGGGGATCTGGCAATCTGTTTCAGTTCCGCTAGACTTGCAGGCGGATCGATCTGATATTCTGAGAACTGCCCAATTTCTAATCTGGGCCAAACGAGTGGACGGAGAAAATGAACACAAAGTTTAGGGTGATCATCCTGTTGGCAGGCCTGATGCTGTTTCCTGAAGTTTCTGGTGCGGGAATCATCAAGGCTGCTGAATTTGATCTTGTCACCGGTTACCGGCAGGACAGGGTCCAGTGGAGTATTGCCGGGAACAGTGCAGGCACCAACCCCAATATTCTGTCAGAGTTGACCTGGGATGATCTGAGAATCTTTCAGATTCAGCAACGGGGTCTTGTTGAGTTGGGGCGTAAAAACAATGCCTTGTTGACCCCTCAGCTTGTCTGGCTGGTGAGTTATGGTCAGATATATTCAGGAAAAAATCAGGATTCTGATTATGGGGGTGATAATCGGACCCTGGAATGGTCACGATCAAACAACAGTGCAAACCGGGGAAGCGTTCTGGATCTTTCTGCCGGGATTGGTTTGAAAATAGCTCCGGCAGAAAGTAGTTTTTCTCTGGCCCCTCGAATCGGTCTGTCATTGCACCAGCAGAACCTCAGAATGAGCAACGGTAATCAAACCCTGTCAGATCAGACCATTGCCGACGCGGTTTATGGACCAGGGGTCGTGACACTGCCTGCGACCGGACCTTTCGCAGGGCTCGACAGCCGTTATGATGCAGAGTGGAAGGGGGGCTGGCTGGGGCTGGAATTACAGCAAAAAATAGGCACCAGACTGACCCTTGTGGGTGAGTTGCAATATCACCAGGTTATCTATACTGCGGATGCCAACTGGAATTTGCGCACTGACCTGGCCCATCCGGTCAGTTTTCATCATGATGGTGATGGAGACGGGTTGGTCTATGAATTGGGAGGCGATATTTCTTTGGGAGAAAGGTGGCGTCTAACCTTGCGCGGAAACTACCAGCAATGGGTGATTAATTCGGGGCGTGACACCATCTATTTTGCCAATGGGACAAAAAGCCAGACCCGCTTGCAGGAAGTCAGTTGGAGGTCTTACGCATTCATGGTGGGAGTTGGCTGGCGATTTTGAGATTGAAAGAGGATTGTCTCTTTCTGCTGAATCACTACCACTTGCCGTTTGTCTGTGAAATAATGCGGCTCCGTTTGTCTATCCTGAAATTGTTCAGCGACTTTACCGAAGCGAGGGTCCATGTCAGAGGTCAAGGGAAATCTCTATCTGGTCGATGGTTCCAGTTACATCTACCGAGCCTACTATGCAATTCGCCACCTTTCCAACAGCAAGGGTGAGGCGACCAACGCAGTCTACGGTTTCACCAAAATGCTGCAAACTCTTATAAAACAGGAACAGCCTGATCATCTGGCAGTGATCTTCGATGCCAAAGGGCCGACCTTTCGCAAAGAGCTTTATCCTGAATACAAGGCCAACCGATCAGCTATGCCGGAAGATCTGGTGCCGCAGATTCCGCTGATAAAAGAGGTGGTACGTGCCTTCAGATTGCCGATGCTCGAATTACAAGGCTATGAAGCTGACGATATTATTGCCACTTTGGCGCGGCGTTATGCGGCGTTGGGGCTGGATGTGACGGTGGTTACCGGTGATAAAGACCTGATGCAAATTGTCAGTGACCGGGTCAGTTTGCTCGATACCATGAAGGGCAGGCGCTCACGCGAGCCAGAAGTGATCGAACGTTTCGGGGTGCCACCGCGTCAGGTTCTGGAGGTGCTGGGATTGGCCGGTGATACTTCGGACAATATTCCCGGAGTCCCGGGGATCGGGGAGAAAACTGCCAGTGCCCTGATTCAGGAGTTTGGCGATATTGAGAACCTGCTGGCAAATATCGATCAGGTCAAAGGTAAAAAACGTCAGGAAAATCTGCGCGAATTTGCCGATCAGGCACGATTGTCACGCCGGTTGGCTGATCTGGTTTACGATCTGCCGGTCGAAATTGATTATGCCGATCTGGCCCTTGAAGAACCGGATAAAGAACAGCTGTCGGCGTTGTACGCACAACTTGAATTTCATCAGTTGTTGCAAGACCTTGGTGTGGCCGACAAACCTGCCGAACGCTGTGCCGAGGCCGGTGACTACCAGACAGTGACGACTGTCGAGGCTCTTGAAACCATGCTTGCCCGGTTGTGTGATGCAGGGCGCTTTGCCTTTGATACCGAAACCACCAGCCTGAAAGCGGTCCAGGCCGAACTGGTGGGACTCTCATTTTCGCTGGCAGCGGGCAGTGGTTGGTATCTGCCTGTTGGTCACCGCTATCTGGGAGCCCCGGAGCAACTTGATCCGGGTCTGGTGCTTGAAAAACTGCGACCTCTGCTTGAGGATGCCGCGATGGCCAAGGTGGGCCAGAATATCAAATACGATGCCCTGGTGCTGCGCAATGCCGGTATCGAACTGGCGGGTATCAGCGACGATACCATGGTCCTGTCCTACCTGACTCATCCCGAAGCAAAATCACATGGACTTGATGCCCTGGCCAGGGATCATCTGAATCACCGCATGATTCCTTATAAAGAACTGACCGGAAGTGGGCAGAAACAGATCGGTTTTGCCGAAGTTGAGGTCGAAAAAGCGGCTGTTTATGCTGCGGAAGATGCAGATATTACCTGGCAGATTGCCGAGAAACTTTTGCCCGAGTTGCCCGCCAGTGGTGCTGAAAAGCTCTATCGTGAAGTTGAAATGCCATTGGTTGATGTGTTGACCCGAGTCGAATGGCGCGGTATTCGGGTTGATGCTGAACTGCTGGCCGACCTGTCGACCGAGATGGGGATTGCACTGAAGCGGCTTGAGGAAGAAATCCACACTTTGGCAGATGGGTCGTTCAATATCAATTCTCCCAAGCAGTTGGGTGAGGTCTTGTTCGAAAAACTTGCCTTGCCTCGCGGTAAAAAGACCAAAACCGGTTGGTCGACCAATGTTGATGTTTTAACAAATTTGGCCGAAGAGCATGAGATCGCCGCCAGGATTCTGGAGTATCGTTCGGTGGCCAAACTTAAAAATACCTATACCGATGCTCTGCCACAGTTGATCAATCCGGCGACCGGGCGTATTCATACCAGCTTTAATCAGGCTGTGACGGCGACAGGTCGTTTGTCGTCGAGTGAACCGAACTTGCAGAATATCCCGATCCGCACGCCTGAAGGTCGGCGTATTCGCGAGGCTTTTCTCCCTGCCGAAGGCAACCTGCTGCTGGCTGCCGATTACTCACAGATTGAACTGCGGGTGATGGCTCATATTGCCGATGTTGAATCCCTCAAGCAGAGTTTCGAAGCGGGCGAGGATATTCATCGGCGGACAGCCAGTGAAATTTTCAATGTTTTTCCCGAACTGGTCAGCGACGAGATGCGCCGTCAGGCCAAAACCATCAATTTTGGTGTGCTTTACGGCATGGGAGCTTTCAGCCTCGCCAAGGATCTGGGGATTTCGCGCAAAGAGGCGCAACAGTTTATCGACAGTTATTTTGCACGCTACCCGGCAGTTCTCAGGTTTATGGAAGAGCGTCGTGAAGAAGCACGTCAGGACCAGTATGTCACAACCCTGTTGGGCCGACGTTGTGCGATTCCTGAAATCAGCAGTAAAAACGGTGCGGTACGCAGTTATGCTGAACGCAATGCGATCAACTATCCGATCCAGGGCAGTGCCGCCGATATCATCAAAGTGGCGATGGTCAATATTGACCGTCGGCTGAGAGAAGAAAACCTGCAGGCTCGGATGGTGCTGCAGGTGCATGACGAACTGGTTTTCGATGTACCCGAAACCGAGCTTGAACAAGTCAGACAACTGGTTAAACTTGAGATGGAAAATGCGGTCACCCTGTCGGTGCCCCTGGTTGTTGATATCGGAGTTGGTGCCAACTGGAGTGAAGCGCACTGAGCCACGGACTCAGGGGGTGAGGTGTGAAGGGAGAAACAAGATGTACCGTCGAACCAAAATCGTTGCCACTGTCGGGCCCGCCTGCTCTGACACTGCCGGATTGAAAAAGCTGATCGAAAACGGCGTTAATGTTTTCAGACTCAACTTTTCTCATGGAACCCAGGAGCAGAAGGCCCAGTGGATTACCAGTATTCGGGAGTTGTCACGCAGCACCAAACGCGCCGTCTCGATTCTGGGGGATCTACAGGGACCAAAGATTCGTTGTGGATTGATGAAGGATGGCGGACAGCCCCTGACATCCGGGCAGAAGGTTGTGGTGACGACGCGAGATCTGCTGGGTGAAAATGGACTGATCCCGACGGTCTACCAGAATCTGCCGCAGGATGTGCGCCCCGGTGACCAGATCCTGCTTGATGACGGCAACCTTGAATTGCGCGTTATTGAAAGCCAGGGTGACGACGTTCACTGTGAGGTGGTTATCGGTGGAATTCTCAAAGACCGCAAGGGAATCAATCTTCCCGGAGTCAAGGTTTCGGCTCCGGCGTTGACCGAAAAAGATCTGGCTGACCTTACCTTTTGTATTGACCAGCAGGTCGACTGGCTTGCCCTCAGCTTTGTGCGTCATGCGGATGAAATCCATGATCTGAAACGACGGCTCTATGAGCAGAAAAGTCGCATCGGGGTCATTGCCAAAATTGAAAAACCTGAGGCCGTCGATAATTTCGATGCAATTCTGGAAGCCAGTGACGGCATCATGGTGGCGCGTGGTGATCTGGGGGTGGAAATTCAGCCGGAGCGGGTGCCGCTGATTCAGAAACAGATTATTCGACGCTGCAATATTTTGGGAAAACCGGTGATTACGGCGACCCAGATGCTCGAAAGCATGGTGACCAACCCCCGACCGACCCGTGCCGAAACCTCGGATGTTGCCAATGCCATTCTGGATGGTACCGACGCGGTGATGCTTTCAGCGGAAACCGCCTCGGGTGATTATCCGTTTGAGGCCGTCTCTGTTATGGATCGGGTTGCCCGCGATGTTGAAGCCGATGCCCAGTTGCAGCGAAGTCCGGCAGTCCCTGAAAAAGCTGCCGACCACCGTCGGCAACCTGAAGCAATCGGGCAGGCAGCCTGTCAGATTGCCGAGACGGTCGGAGCGCGGGCCATCCTGGCTTTTACCCAGACTGGTGGCACTGCCGCGCTGGTAGCCAAGTTTCGTCCCCGTGTTCCGGTGCTGGCGGTGACACCTTCTTCTTATGTTAAACGACGCATGGCGCTTTACGGGGGAGTGCATTCGTTGCGGGTTGATATCGAAGGCAGCACCGAGGCACAGATCCGTTCGGTTGAATCGGTTGTTCTGGCCCAAGGTGAGTTGCAACGTGGTGATACGGTTGTGATTACCATGGGCAGCCCGGTTTCGGCTCCTGGAACAACCAATCTGATCAAGGTTCATCAATTGGGAACCGGGAGTTTCTATGAAGTTCATTAAGGCTTTATGGTTGTTGCTGCTGGTTCCTTTCCCTCTTTGGGCGGCAACGGCAGATTTGACCGTGGGCGGGAGCAACGGTCCAATTTCTGTCGCTGTGGGAACCCCAGTCAGTTTCGATGTTCTGGTCGATTGTGGCAGCAGTTCTGATGAACTGATCTATGTTCCGGGAACAGCAGGACCAAAAGGGGGAGATGTCTCTTCTGAGGTCGGGTGGGATATCCGCAATGATACGGCCAGTACCATTCGGATTGATTCCTTCGGGGTCAGTTGGGATTGTGTTAACGATCCGGGTGGTGTCTGTAGCAGCTGGCTGTTTGATTATGTGAAATTTGAGAAGAATCAACCGGTGATTGATCCGAACAAGATCTTTGAAGCGATCAGTCCGACCGATGCCAATAACAGCTTTCCGCTGACAACCTTCGACACCAATGTCGGGAAAACCGCCCCCTATCAGACTCCCTATCTGGATATTGCTCCTGGCGAAACCGTGCAGATCAACGAAATGGAATTTGTTGACAGCAATGGCGACAAAATCAACCCGGTCCCGGCGGGAACTTCGGTAGAGTTTACCGTGACCTGGGGTGACAGCAACGGCAATACCTACATTGAGATTTTCACTGTGACCTGGTGATCAACATGCTGAGGCGATATGGCATTCTGGCCTTTTGTCTGCTGGTGTTTGGTAACAGCGCCTTTGCTGATTACACCATCGATTATGGTGACGGAACCAGTCAGACGTTCAGTGCCGCTCCCTGGAGCGGTGGCAGCTTTCCTGCGATTGCCAGTCACAGCTATGCCAATGCCGGAATCTACGAAGTAACCCTGAGTGCCGAGCTGGATTGTGATGGTGATGGTCTTGCCGATGCGGGGTCTTATGCCGACAGTCTGATTGTCATCGTTGGTGGTGTGACCCAGTCGCTTGATTTTGGTGATGGCAGCCCCCCTCAGACTTCAAATGACAGTCCTTGCAGTCTTCCCATGACTCCGACCAACCACAGTTATTCCGCCAGTGGCAGTTATACTGCTGTTTACCGGGCCGTCAGTGATAATGGCAGTATTATCAGTGACAACTTGCAGGTTGATGTCAGTGGAGCCGATCATTTTGCCATCATTCATGATGGTAGCGCGGTCAACTGTCAGGCTGAACCGGTACGTATTGAGGCACATGACCCGAATCATGCGGTGATCCCCGGTTATACCGGGACATTGCAGCTGAGTACCAGCACCGGGCGCGGCACCTGGAGCCTGTTGACCGGGGTCTCTGCCAATTTGAGTGATCTTGGCAATGGCCATGCCAGTTATGTTTTTGACGGGACAGAGAACGGTGTTGTTATTCTGGGGTTGAAAGATCTGACCCCGGAGGTTGTCGATATCAATCTGAGTGTTGGTGCTGCAGTTGAGGGGCCGACCGAAGATCCTGCCCTGGTTTTTGCCGCCAGTGGTTTCAATTTTCTGGCTGATGCAGTGGTCAATAATTTTGCCACCCAGATAGGGGGAAAATCCACTGATGTGGCTCCGGCAGCACAATTGCTGGAGTTGCAGGCCATTCGCACCAGTGATGCTACGGGTGCCTGCGAAGCGGCCCTGACCGGAAATACGAGCGTTGAACTGGCATACGAGTGCCTGAGCCCAACGAATTGCAGTGCAAATTCATTGCTCTTGAGCGGTACTGCTCTGGTGGCCAATGATAGTGGTAACACGCCGCTTGGTTATACCGGGATATCTCTTGATTTTGGTGATGCCCTGGACCAGACTGCCAGTTTCAACCTGAACTACGCTGACGTCGGGCAGTTGCGCCTGCATGCCCGTTACCAGTTGCCGGACAAGGATGGCAATCCTTCAGGTATCTATATGTCGGGCAGCAGTGGCCCCCTGACTTTTCGACCCTTTGCTTTTGATCTTGCTGTGACGGGAAACCCTGCAGCCAGCAGCTCTGCCGGGGCTCAATTTGTCGCTGCCGGAACAGATTTCACCGTCAATGCCCGTGCTGTTTTGTGGCAACCTGGTGATGACCCGGATGCGAATGGAGTGCCTGATCAACATCTGGATACGGACCCGGCGAACAGCTTGTTGCTGGATCTGACCGATAATCCGACCGCGAGTAATTTTGATCAGCCGGTGGTCCTGGCTGCACGTGAAAACCAACCGACAGATCAGGCAGCCAGTCTGGCCGGAACCACGATTATTGCAACGATGACCGGTGGTTCCGGGTCGACAGTTGTTCAATATGATGAGGTGGGAATCATTGAATTGGGGGCCAAGGTCAGCAGTGGTGACTATCTTGGTATCGGGGCTGTCGAGACTGATAAAATTCAAGGGAAGACCGGTTATGTTGGCCGCTTCTATCCTGCCCGTTACGCTGTGACTGCTGCGAGTGTTTTTCCTGCCTGCAGCGCATTTACCTACGCTCGTCAGCCCTTTACCGGATTGCTGACAATCGAGGCACGCAATGCAAAAGGAGTTCTGACCCAGGAATATCGTGGTGGATTTGTGACGCTTGATCCGGCAACCGAACTGAGTTTTGTCAACAGCGCCAGCGGCGCAGCCTATGATGCCACCGCCGTCAGTTTTTTGCAGAATTTCGACAATGGACAAACGGGCAGTGCCACTCTCGACCTGGAATTTCGGTATGATATGCCGCTTCAGGCAGAGACAATCAGTGAGGTTCGGCTGACGGCGGTTAGCGACGAGGTCAGTACCTTGGCTGCTGCCCCGGTCAGCCTTGGCAGCAGTGAAATCCGTTACGGACGCCTGAATCTGAAAAATGCCTACGGCTCAGAATTGGTTCCTTTGCAGGTTGCAATGCACAGTGAATATTTCAATGGCAGTGGTTTTATCCTCAATACGGATGATCATTGCACAACCGGGATCATCCTTGGCCCTTTGACTGATGTTGATTCCGCTGATGGTTTGCTGCCGGGTGATACCTGTGTTTTTGACACCGGATCTCCGGGGCTCAGCAGTCTTGGTTGTGCTGTTGCCGGTCCGGTTGGCGAGCAGTTCAGCGTGCCGCCATCCGCAGGAGATTTCAACCTCTGGTTCCAGCCTTCGGGTGCCGGGAATGAAGGAAGCCTGGATCTGGCAACAACTGTTCCTGCCTGGTTGCAATATGACTGGTCGGGGAGTGGTCTGGCCAATCCGCACGCAAGATTGACCTTCGGGGTCTACAAGGGGCGCCCCGCGCTGATCTACCAGCGTGAAACCTATTGACAACATTTAACCGATCAGGCATCCTCACGCCACTATGCAGATGCTTATCCTGACTACAACCACTAAAAAAACCACCGGCAAACAGAAAACGTTTGCTCGGAGGCGGGCCTGTGGCGGTAACAGAACAAGGTAAGGCATCATCAAACCAGAGTTCAAACGGTCGCAGGCTTCACGTCTCGCGGCCTTTTTTATTTAAAGCAGAATGAGCCACCAGGACACCAGGGACACCAAGAAAAACGTTGAAGGTATTTAACGCAGAGACGGAGAGCTGGAGAGAACGCTGAGAAGAACAAAGGGGCATGGGGGTTGAAAACCATCGATTACGGGGCTGTTTTCTCTCCAACTCTAGCGACTCAGCGTTAAAATCGATTTTGATCTTCTTGGTGTACTTGGTGTATTGGTGGCGAAATAAATCTGTTCAGGACCTCAATTTCGAAAGTCGAAAAGGAGCAATATAATGAAAATCGGATTTATCGGATGGCGTGGGATGGTCGGTTCGGTGCTGATGCAGCGGATGGAGCAGGAAAATGATTTTGCCGGGATTGAACCGGTTTTCTTTTCAACCTCCCAGGTTGGACAGCCTGCGCCTTTTGCCGCCGGAACACTGCTGGATGCTTCAGATCTTGCTGCGTTGCAGAAACTTGATGTTATCCTGACCTGTCAGGGGGGAGACTACACGAAGGCAATTCACTCCCAACTGCGTGCCAGTGGCTGGCAGGGCTACTGGATTGATGCTGCCAGCAGCTTGCGGATGGATGATGATGCGGTGATTATTCTTGACCCGGTCAATCGTTCTGTCATTGACGCAGCGCTGGCCGAGGGGAAAAAGGATTTCATTGGCGGCAACTGCACGGTCAGCCTGATGCTGATGGCACTAGGCGGGCTGTTTGAGGCCGGTCTGGTTGAGTGGGTCAGTTCAATGACCTATCAGGCTGCCAGTGGGGCCGGGGCTCCCAATATGCGTGAACTGATCAGCCAGATGGGTTATCTTGAAGAACAGGTCGCGTCTGAATTGGCAAATCCTTCGTCAGCTATCCTGGAGATCGACCGTAAAATCACCAGCAGCTTGCGCAGTGAAGATATGCCAACCCGGAACTTTGGTTTTCCGCTGGCGGGATCGCTTTTGCCCTGGATTGATCGCGAGGTTGAAGATGGCCAGAGTCGCGAAGAATGGAAAGGGCATGTCGAAACCAACAAAATTCTCGGCACGACAAGCCCGATTCATATCGATGGTCTTTGCGTCCGAATCGGTGCCATGCGTTGTCACAGTCAGGCCCTGACCATCAAGTTGAATCAGGATCTGCCACTGTACGAGATTGAAAAGCAGATTGCTGCGGCTAACGACTGGGTTGAACTGGTTCCCAACCGCAAAGAAGAAACCTTGCAGAAATTGACCCCGACAGCTGTATCCGGGACTCTCAAGGTCCCCGTTGGTCGTCTGCGTAAAATGCGGATGGGGGGAGAGTATCTGTCCGCATTTACCGTTGGTGATCAGCTTCTTTGGGGGGCCGCTGAACCTTTACGCCGGATGCTCAGGGTCCTGCGCGAAAAATAGCCTTTGCGAATTCAGGTCAGAAATCACTCATTTTTTTGAATGGGGAGAGATAATGCAGGCAATTCAGGTTAGCAAATTTGGTGATCCCGAGGTATTGCAGGTAACAGAATTGGCCAAGCCTTCACCCGCTGCGGAGCAGCTTGTGGTGAAAATTCACGCGTCTGGAGTCAATCCGGTCGATACCTATATCCGTGCAGGTGTCTATCCGGTGCAACCTGAATTACCCTGGACACCTGGGTTTGACGGTGCCGGTGTTGTTGAGTCTGTCGGAGACGATGTGACGGAAGTTGTGCCGGGCCAAAGGGTCTGGGTGACCGGCAGTCTTACGGGAACAGCCGCTGAATATGCCTTGTGTTTGCCCGAACAGGTTCATCCCTTGCCCGACAAGGTCGGTTTTGCCGCAGGCGCAGCACTCGGAATCCCTGCTGCGGCAGCCTGGCGGGCACTGTTTATTCGTGGTTGTGCCACGCCCGGTGAAACAGTCTTGATTCACGGTGCCAGCGGGGCCGCCGGACAGGCAGCTGTTCAGTTGGCACGGGCCGCAGGTTTGCACGTTATCGGAACCGCAGGCAACGAAGCTGGCCGGCAGGTGGTTATGGCTGCCGGAGCCCATGCCGTTTATGAGCATGCTGATCCTCAACTTGCGGCTGAAGGGATCAGCCTGATTATCGAAATGCTTGCTGACAAGAATCTGGAAACAGATCTGCAACTGTTGTCACCAGGAGGACGGGTGGTTATTGTCGGGAATCGTGGCCGGGTTGAAATCGATCCTCGCCTGACCATGGGCAAAGAGAGTGAAATCAGAGGAATGAGTCTGTTTGCTGCAACCGACCAGGAAAAAGAGGTGACCTGGGCGGCATTGGGAGCCGCACTGGAGACTGGTGTGCTGGCCCCCCGGATTGCGGTAACGTTTCCCTTGACCCGGGCTGCTCTCGCTCATCAACAGGTGATGCAAAATCTGAATCATGGCAAGATTATTTTACAGCCAGGACCTTGTTCCGCTTAAATGACCGATTTTAATGTCACTCTGCAGCAAAAGACGAGCGGGTCCAAAAATCAGGGTTGACCGGGAGGGAGGGCAGCGGGGTCGGTTTGTGCCGTCTGCGCTCGGCGGCAGAGCTCAGCGTTTTCTGCTGGTTGCGCAGGGGGTCGACACCGACAACAACCCAGCCATCAGAACGTTTGAACATCTGAACCTGGCCGAGGTAGATAAGAATATCGAGAAATTTGGGGGTGACCAGATCTTCTTCACCAGAGCGGTAGACGGTGCGGATCATGTTTAAGT
>JAJRWH010000106.1 GCA_024276935.1 Deltaproteobacteria bacterium | reverse complement strand
TGGTTGATGGTTTTATTTCGACTGCCGGAGCCTTGATTGCGTCTGAACTTCATCCCCATGTGCGGGACTATATTTTTGCTGCCCATCAATCGGTCGAAATCGGTCACCGTCATATGTTGCATCGCATTGGCCAGCAGCCGTTACTCGATCTGGGGTTGCGGCTTGGTGAAGGGACTGGTGGTGTCCTGGCAATGACCCTGATCGAAGCCAGCCTGAGTGTTTTGCGTGAGGTGCTGACCTTCGCTGATGCCGGGGTATCAGAAGGGGAAGATCGATGAAAGAACGCTGGGACGATTTTCGTCTGGCGGTCTCCTTTTTGACCCTGTTGCCCGTGGGCAGAGAGATCGAGGCGACACCGGAACAACTGGGACGCAGTATGGGGCTTTTTCCTGCTGTGGGTCTGGGTCTGGGTCTGGGGCTCTGTGTTGCCAACTGGTTGCTCGCCGGGTTGTTGCCCCGGGCGGTGCTCGATTGTTTACTGGTGCTGTTGTTGATTGCCGCCACCGGTGCTCTGCATCTGGATGGGGTCGCCGATCTGTTTGACGGTCTGGCCGGGGGGCGCGACCAAAAATCAACCCTCGAAATTATGAAGGATAGCCGGGTCGGGGCGATTGGTGCCGTCGGGCTGGTGATGGTGCTGCTGCTCAAATATCTGAGCCTCTTCCATGTACCACTTGAATACAAGAATGCGGCACTGATTTTTATGCCGACCGCTGGTCGCTGGATTCAGCTGACTCTTTGCTGCTATGCACCCTATATTCGCCCCGAGGGCGGAACCGGCAGCGCTTTTGTCGAAAATGTCGGCCAACCCGAATTTTTGCGCGGGACTGCGACCCTGATTATGACGTCGTTGGTGCTTTTTCAGCTCAAGGGGATTTTTCTGGTTTTTCTGCTCGGCATTGCGACCATGCTGATTCTGCGCTACTTCGAAACCCGTCTTGGCGGAATTACCGGTGATGTTCTCGGAGCGATGACCGAAATGGTCGAGGTGCTGGTGTTGCTGCTGGTTCTTGCCACTTTTGGCTCGTAACGCGAGGGGTAAATAGGTGGGAGACGAGAAAAATCTCAGAACACGTGTTCATTTACTGCGGCACGGGCAGGTTGAAGGCTTCGAACAGCGCCGTTACAACGGACAGGCCGATGTCACCCTGACCGCTGTTGGAGTTGAGCAGTCAGAGGCCTATGCTACGCGCCTGAAAACGGTGCCTCTGGCGGCAGTTTACAGCAGTGATCTTATGCGGACTGTCTATGGTGCCGAGCAGATTGCGGTGGCCCACGGCCTGGTCCTGCACCCGGATGCCCGCCTGCGTGAACTGGATATCGGGGCTTGGGAGGGGCGGGTCTGGACGGATATCCAGCAACGCTGGCCAGATGAGTGGCAGGCCCGGCTGGATGATCTGGTGAATGTCGCACCGCCAGGTGGCGAAAGCCTGTTGCAGATGGCGCAGCGAGTACGACCTGTTATTGCCGAACTGCTTGAGCGTCACGCAGGAGAAGAGCTTGCCATTGTTGCTCATGGTGGGGTGAACCGCGTCATTTTACTCGATGCTATTGGCGCTCCCCTGACCCAAATGTTTCATATCGAGCAAAGCTACGGTTGCCTGAATATCATTGATTACTGGGCCGATGGCTACGCCACCGTTCAGCTGCTGAACGGGTAGATCGGAGAGGCGAGAAGTGAGAAGCGAGAAGCGAGACAGGGGACTCTTACCCCTGATTATCGCCGCCCCGGCGAGTGGTAGCGGCAAGACAACACTGACTCTTGGTTTGTTGACTGCTTTGCGACAACGCGGACTTGAGGTTGCGCCTTTCAAGGTTGGCCCCGATTTTATTGATCCTGGTCATCATGCGACCGCCAGTGGACGAATCAGTCGTAATCTTGACGGGTGGATCTGTGGTGAACAGGCAGTTCGGGCAAGTTTTTCTCGTGGGTGTGCCGGGGCCGACCTGGCTCTGGTCGAAGGTGTCATGGGACTCTTCGACGGGGCTTCTGGGGGCAGTGATGAGGGTTCAACAGCTGAAATAAGTCGCTGGCTGAATGGCCGAATACTGCTGGTTGTTGATGCCCGGTCCCAGGCTCGCAGTGCCGCGGCTCTGGTCAAGGGGTTTGTTGATTTTGATCCTCGCCTGCAATTTGCCGGGGTGGTGTTCAATCGGGTCGGTTCGGAACGTCATCGCGAATTGCTTGAACAGGCCCTTGGGTCGACACCTGGTCTGCCGCCTTTGCTGGGCTGTCTGCCACGACGGGATGAAACCTGTCTGGCGGAACGTCATCTGGGGCTGGTGACTGCGGCTGAAGGACAGGCCAATTACGCCGCCCTGGCCGATCTGGTTGAAGAGCATCTTGATCTTGATGCCCTGTTGCAGGGTCAGTCCTTGTCAAGGAACAGACCTGGCCCCTGTCAGGGACCGCCCTCGATCAAAAAACGGGTCAGGATCGGTGTGGCTCGTGATACGGCCTTCTGCTTTTGCTATCCGGAGAATCTGGAACAGCTTGAAGCAGCAGGGGCTGAACTGGCCTTTTTCTCTCCGCTGCAAGATCTGTTGCCGGACAATCTCGATGGACTCTACCTGCCGGGTGGTTATCCTGAACTTTTTTTGGATCAGCTGGCCCAAAATGGTGAGATGATCGGCCAGCTACGTGCTGTTGCCGAGGCAGGATTGCCGATCTATGCCGAATGTGGCGGCCTGTTGCTGTTGTGTGAAGGCCTGAATGGTCAGCCACTGTGCGGAATCTTTCCCGCCCAGGCCAGACTGCTTGCCCGGCGCAAGGCTCTTGGCTACCGCGAGGTGAGCTTTAGCGAAGCGACTCCACTTGGTCCAGCCGGAACAGTTGCCCGTGGACATGAGTTTCATTATTCGGAGCTGGAAATGCCGCCGACAATTACCCGCAGCTATCGACTCAGCCGCAAGGGCGGGGTTGATTTGGGCCGGGAAGGATTCAGATATAAAAATGTTCTCGCCAGTTATGTTCATCTGCATTTTGGCAGTAATCCGCAGCTGGCGGAAAATTTTGTCAGTTTTTGTGAAAAACGCATGTAGTCACCAAGGCACCAGGAGGTTCAAAAGCTGTTTTTAACGCGGAGACGCTGAGATGGAGAGTTCGCGGAGAAAAGCATAAATCCTGATTTTGGTTTTAACCCCAGAAAGAGATTTTGATTTTCTCTCCACCTCTGCCCCTCTCCGTTAAAATGCATTTGCGTCTTGGGGCCCAAATAAAAAAATACAACAGGAGGTAGTAGCAGTGCCAACCCAGATTGAATCGGCCCGTCAGGGCCTTATCACCGCCCAGATGGAGGCGGTGGCTAAAAGTGAAAATGTCGACAGTGAGTTTGTGCGTCAGATGGTTGCCGAGGGCAAGGTGGTTATCCCCGGCAATAATATCCGTCATCCCAATCCGGTCGGGATCGGCAAAGGTCTGCGAACCAAGGTCAATGCTTCAATCGGTACCTCATCCGATATTGTTGATTATGATGCCGAAATCAGCAAGGCAAAGGCGGCCCAGGCAGCCGGGGCTGACACTCTGATGGAACTTTCGGTCGGTGGTGATCTCGACCGGGTACGGCGTGAGGTGATCGCCGCGGTCGACCTGCCGGTTGGCAACGTTCCGCTCTATCAGGCTTTCTGTGAGGCGGCCCGCAAATATGGCGATCCGAACAAGCTTGATGAAGAGATGTTGTTCGACATTATTGAACAGCAGTGCGCCGACGGGATGGCCTTCATGGCGATTCACTGCGGGATCAACCTCTATACTATCGAACGGCTGCGCAAGCAGGGCTACCGTTATGGCGGGTTGGTCAGCAAGGGCGGAGTGTCGATGGTTGCCTGGATGATGAAAAACGGGCGCGAAAACCCACTTTACGAGAAGTTTGACCGGGTTTGCGCTATCCTGAAGAAGTATGATGTGGTCCTTTCTCTTGGCAACGGACTGCGGGCCGGAGCGATTCATGACAGTAACGACCGGGCGATGATCCAGGAGCTGCTGATCAACTGTGAACTTTCTGAACTGGGTCGCGATATGGGTTGCCAGATGCTGGTCGAAGGGCCGGGTCATATGCCGCTTGATGAGGTCGAAGCCAATATCCGGTTGCAAAAACGGATGAGCGGTGATGCGCCCTACTATATGCTGGGACCCATTTCAACCGACGTCGCTCCGGGCTATGATCATATTACCGCGGCCATCGGCTCGGCCCAGTCGAGCCGCTATGGTGCTGATCTGATCTGCTATATCACCCCGGCAGAGCATTTGGCGTTGCCCAACGAACAGGACGTGATTGACGGCGTCAAGGCGGCCAAGGTCGCCGCCTATATCGGTGATATGAACAAGTACCCTGAAAAAGGCCGCGACCGCGACAAGAAGATGAGTAAAGCCCGGCGTGATCTCAATTGGGACAAGCAGTTTGAACTGGCCCTTTTTCCTGAAGATGCCCGGGCCATTCGGGCCAGCCGTACTCCCGAAGATGAGAATACCTGTACCATGTGTGGCGATTTCTGTGCCTCACGCGGGGCGGGGGAGTTGTTCAAGAATGATCTGCGTGGGGATAAGATCTAAAAGACGGTCTCACGCAGAGGCGCGGAGGCGCAGAGAAGGGCAAAAGCAATCTTGCGCTCGTTCGCTTTGCTACTAAAGCCTTTGTTTTTCTTCTCTTAGCGTGGCGATCTTTGCACGAGGCGAGATTGGAGGTTTTCTATGGCAGGACCAGTAATTGTAAAACCGGAAGCGATCGAAGCGGAAAGCTTTCGTCTCATCGATGCCGAAGTCGGCCCGCATCAGTTTGATGAGCAGCAATGGCCGGTGGTGCGACGGGTGATTCATACCACTGCTGACTTTTCTTTTGCCGAGACAACAGAGTTTTCTTTCGCGGTGGTCTCGCGTGGGATTGCCGCTCTGCGTGGTGGAGCAAAAATTCTGTGCGACACCAACATGGTCCTGTCCGGGATCAATAAAACCCGCCTGGCCACTTTGGGGGCGACTGCTGTCTGCCATGTTGCCGATAAGGATGTCGCGGCGGTGGCTAAAGAGCAGGGGATAACTCGCTCAATTCTGGCACTGCGCAAAGGGGTGGCTGAAGGGTGCAATATCTTTCTGATTGGCAATGCCCCAACAGCTCTTTTTGAGTTGTTGCGTCTGGCCGAAGCAGGGAAGGTTGATCCGGCGCTGGTTGTTGGCGTTCCGGTCGGTTTCGTTGGTGCTGCCGAATCGAAAGAAGCCCTTTACCAGAGCGATCTGCCCTGTATTTGCTGTCGAGGACGCAAGGGAGGCTCGGCGATTGCCGCCACGATCCTGAATGCGCTGATGATTCAGGCGACTGGTTGAAGTGATGAAGAAACAGCTGCGCAGTGGGTACACGACCGGAGCTTGTGCAGCGGCGGCGACCTTGGGCGCAGCCTTGTTGCTGCGTGATGGTCAGCCCCCGCAAGAGGTCTGGTTACCCATGCCTGCTGGTGACAGGGTGTGTTTCAGTCTGGAGCGCTGTTTTATTGAAGAAGAAAATGCCGTTGCTTCAGTAATCAAGGATGCCGGTGATGACCCTGACGTGACCCACGGGGTTGAAATCTGTGCCAGGTTGAGTTGTCGCGCTGATGCGGAGCTTGAGTTTGTCGCCGGGATCGGAGTTGGGACCATTACCAAACCGGGACTGGCCTTGGCGATTGGTGAACCGGCGATCAATCCGGTTCCGCGGCAGATGATTGAAACCGCCCTGCGTACGGTCTTTGCCGAGGGTGGTTTTCGGGTTGAGATCTTTATCCCCGAAGGTCGGGAACGGGCGGCAAAAACCATGAACGAGCGGCTCGGTATTGTTGGCGGGCTGTCGATTCTTGGCACCACCGGTATCGTGCGTCCGATCAGTCACAAGGCCTGGACCGACACCCTTGAAGTGGCCCTCGATGTTGCTCTGGCCAGTGGAGCCGACAACCTTGTTCTGAGTACCGGGCGCAGCAGCGAGTCGGTCGCCCGTGCTGTTTTTGCGGGTCTGGCAGAAGAAGCTTTCGTGATGATGGGTGACCATATCGGCTATTGTCTTGAGGCTTGTGCACGTAAAAAAGTATCGCGCCTGACCCTGGCCGGTCAGTTTGCCAAGCTGGTCAAGATCGCCTGTGGTCATCCCCAGACTCACGTCCGCAATTCGAGCCTCGATTTGCAGCAGCTTGTGTCCTGGGCTGATGAGATCAACCTTGACCCTGCCGATATTTCACGGCTAGAGTTGGCGCATACCGCACGAGATATTTTTGTTGCTGTCGGGGCGGATTCCCGGTTGATTGATAAGGTTGTTGCCGAGGCAGTGCGGCAGTGCCGCAAGATTCTTCCCTCCGTGCATTTACAGTTGCTGCTGGTTGATTATCAGGGCCAGGTTGCAAGGCATTTTAGTGACTCCTGAGGAGTAAAAGACATGAAAACCATCCATGTGATCGGGGCCGGAATTGCCGGCCAGGAAGCGTTTGGCAGTCAGGCGCTGGAAATTATCCATGAAGCAGATCTCCTCTGCGGTGGTGAACGTCTGCTGGCACTCTTTCCCGATTTTAACGGTCAGACGATCTGCATCGACAAGAATCTGGCAGATCTGGTCGAAACCCTGCAACGTCATCAGGGACGTAGTGTGGTTCTGGCTTCGGGCGACCCGCTTTTCTTTGGGATCGGACGTTATCTGCTGCGCAACCTGCCCGATACCCTGCTTGAGTTTCTGCCCAACGTTACTTCGGTGCAGTATGCTTTTGCCAAGATTCGTGAACCCTGGGATGATGCGGTCTTTATCTCGGTTCATGGTCGTGGGCTGCAAAAAGCGGTCGACCGGATTGTCGCCAACGACAAGTCGGCGATTCTTACCGATGACGTCAATACCCCGGCGGCGATTGCCAGGGCTCTGCTCGAACGGGGCCGGAGCGGTTACCGGGCTTATCTGTGTGAAGATCTCGGCACAGACAAAGAGCGGATTCGGATCACCAATATTGTTGATCTGGTCGAAACCGAAGCGGCACCACTTAATGTTCTGCTGCTGGTGCGCGAATTTGATGACGAGGAACAGACCTATGTTCCGACCCTTGGTATCCCCGATGATGAGTTTGTTACGGTCAAGAAGCTGATCACCAAAGAAGAGATCCGGGTTGTAACTCTGGCCAAACTCAAGCTGCGCCACGACATGTGTCTGTGGGATATCGGTGCCGGTTCGGGGTCCATTTCGATTGAGGCTGATCACCTGTTGCCCAATGGACGGATTTTTGCCGTCGAGCGCAACGAAGAATGTCGCCGTTTTATCAAGCAGAATCTTCAAAAGTTCAATGCCCGCAATGTGCATCTGGTCGAAGGAGATGCCCCGCTGTGCCTTGAAGAACTGCCCGATCCTGACCGGGTCTTTATTGGTGGTTCCGGTGGTCACCTGTGGGAGATTCTTGAAATTGCCGATCAGCGGTTGGCAACCGGCGGACGAATTGTTCTTAACGCCATTACTCTCGATACCCTGACCGCAGCCAACGAGTTTTTCGGTAATGCCGGGTTCGAGGTTGAGGTGGTGACGGTCAATATCGCTCGTACCCGGCCATTGACCAACTACAAGATGTTCGAGGCCTATAACCCGGTCTATATCCTGACCGCAGTCAAAATCTGATGGCGTTGCAAAAAATGCCGTTCAGCGGTGTTTCCGCCACAGATCAAGACCTTGACATACTGGCGTATGCCTGCGCCCTTGCATCGGTGACGATGCCTTGCTGAACGAAATTTTTGCTTAGCCATCGGATGGCGTTGGAATTGCGGATGATTGAAAAAACAACTATTCCGGGAGAGGTGTTGTTTGTCGGTGCCGGGCCTGGTGATCCTGAACTGATTACCCTCAAGGGTTTGAAGGCTTTGCAACAGGCTGAACTGGTGGTTTACGCCGGTTCGCTGGTTAACCCGGCGTTGCTCGACGAATGTCGGGATGATTGTGTCATCCACGATAGTGCTCCTTTAAACCTTGGCCAGGTTCTCGAACTGATGATTCCGGCGGCTCAGGCCGGTAAAAGGGTGGTCCGCCTGCATACCGGTGACCCGGCGCTTTACGGTGCGATTCAGGAGCAGATGGAAGCTCTTGATGCCGCCGGAGTCAACTATCGGGTGATCCCCGGTGTGACTGCCACCTTTGCTGCCGCAGCCAGTCTTAAGCAGGAGCTGACCCTGCCCGGGGTTTCCCAGACCCTGGTTCTGACCCGGATGGCAGGGCGAACCCCGGTTCCTGCGACAGAGGACTTACGCAATATTGCCCGGATCGGGGGAAGCCTTTGTCTCTATCTGTCAGTCGGAATGATGGACAAGCTGGTCAGTGAGTTGCTTGTCGGGGGGATTTTTACTCCGCAGACACCAGTCGCGGTGGTTTACCGTGCCAGCTGGCCGGATGAAAAGATCGTTGAGGGAAGTTTGACTGATATTGCGGCAAAGGTCGAACAGGCCGGGATTTCGCGTCAGGCGCTGGTTTTGGTGGGAGAGGTGTTAAAGGCGCGAACGCAGGGGGTGCCGGAGAAGTCGAAACTTTATGATGCTGATTTTGCACATGGGTATCGGGACAAGCTCTAGGATCAAAACCGTCGGGTTTCGGCCCGACGGCCGCCTTCATTTTCTTTGTAAGGCCGCAAAGAAAACGAAGCAAAAGAAACGACCTTCTATTTCTGTCACCTGATTTCGGAGCTGCGTTGCAGCTGGGGGTGTCGGATAATACAACGATCTTCTGAGTGTTGATGGGCCAGAAGGCAGAAGGGCCCCGACGAGCGAAAAGCCGCTCGAACGGGCTGAACGGTAACTTTCGCAGGAATAATGGAAAATAATCCCGGGATCTGCCGGTTAAGGCACTGCAACAGACGGTTGATTCCATTGTGACTAAAACAATAGCTGGATCACCGGTTCAATTCCGCCCGTGTGAGCTTGCGAGCCGGGGCCTTTCAGCCTGTTGCTGAGTCGAAGCTGATTTACTTTTGTTTTGGATACAGGTAGCCGTTGTTACCGAACCCATGCGACAGAAATAGAAAAGCCATTTTTTGCTTACTTTTTGAAGGCTTGGTCAAAAAGTAAGGCGCCTGTCGGGGCGCAACCCGACGGTTTTTGTCTTCAAATTGAGTCTCTCTACGCCATGACCCTAGCAATCATCGCCATCACCAGTGGCGGCGCACAGCTCGCCAGAAAACTTCACAGCCAGGCTGAAGAGGCTGAGCTCTGGTTACCTGAGAAATTTCGTCAATCCGACCGGGCCAAGTATTATTCGGAAAAACTGGCTGAAATTCTGCCGCGGTTATTCAATCGTGTGGATGGACTGATCTGTATTATGGCGACAGGTATCGTGATTCGCCTGCTGGCATCACATATCAGGAGCAAAGATCAGGATGCCGCAGTCGTGGTCTGTGACGAAGCCGGCCAATATGCGATCAGTCTGCTTTCCGGGCATCTGGGCGGAGCCAATGAGTTGGCCCGCGAGGTCGCAGCCATTCTGGGTGGTCAGGCGGTTATTACAACTGCAACTGACGTCAACCAGCTCCCTGCCTTTGATGAGGTGGCCCGCAAGTGCAATATGGCGATTGAACCGTTGGCGCGAATCAAGCTGCTGAACGGATTGCTGTTGGAAAAAAAAACCGATTGTTCTGGCTGATGCCGAAGGTCGCGTAGCGGCAGCCTATCGGGATATTCCTTTTGTGACCCAGGCACGCAGTTTTGCGACGGCCATGCAGCAGGATGCTGCCGGTCTGGTCTTTGTCAGCAATCGGTATCTGCGGCAACTCGATGAACAACCAAACCTGCTGGCCTTGCGACCACGCAATCTGGTCGTCGGGATCGGCTGTAATCGCAACACGACAGGGGATGAAATTGAAGAGGTGGTGCGGCAAACCCTGCAAAATGCTTTTCTCGCCTTTGCCAGTATTGCCGCTCTGGCCAGTATTGATGCCAAGCAGGATGAAGAGGGATTGCTTCAGTTTGCCGCTCGGCATAAGTTGCCGCTACATTTTTTCAGCGCAACTCAGCTCAATAGCGTGATTGCACCAACTCCGGCTTCTGACTATGTCCAGCAGGCTGTTGGAGCCAAGGGGGTTTGTGAACCAGCAGCCCTGCTCGCCGCTGATTGTGGCCGACTGCTGGTGAAGAAGAAAAAGAATGGCAATGTGACGGTGGCGGTGGCAGAAATTATCAATCTTTCGTGATTAAACGCTCAACAGAACTGGTATCTGATGCAAAAAAAACTTTACGTCATTGGCCTCGGGCCGGGCGGCAGACAACATATGACTCCGGCGGCTCGGACCGCCATTGAAGCTTCAACCATTGTCAGTGGTTATCAGGTTTATCTTGATCTGATTGGTGAGTTGATCGGCGATAAGGAGACCTTCTCGACCGGGATGCGTCAGGAGACCGAGCGGTGTCGTGAGGCCTTGCGTCGCGCTGGTGAAGGGGCTGTTGTTTCCCTGGTCTGTAGTGGGGATGCCGGGGTTTATGGTATGGCCGGGTTGGTCTATGAACTTCAGCAGTTAGAAGGTCCGGCTGATGTCAGCATCGAGATTGTGCCGGGGATCTCTGCGGTACAGGGGGCAGCAGCACGACTTGGTGCGCCCCTGATGCACGATTTTGCAGTGATCTCGCTTTCGGATCTGTTGACCGACTGGGCGCTGATTCGCTGCCGTCTCGATGCTGCGGGCCGGGCCGATTTTGTCGTCGCGCTCTACAATCCCAAAAGCCGTGGGCGAACAACCCAGATTGGTGAGGCACGCGATATTCTGCTTCGTCATCGCAGTCCTGCGACCCCGGTTGGTATTGTGCGCAATGCCTGCCGGGCGGGGGAAACGATGAATGTCACCAGTCTGGAGAAGATGCTCGATACCGAGATTGACATGTTCTCGCTGGTTATTATCGGTAACAGCAGCACGCAGATCGATGATCAGGGCCGGATGGTCACGCCCAGGGGGTATGAGAAGAAGCGTGAGGCGTTGAGCGTGAAGAGTGAGGTGGAAAATCCTAAATCTCTCATCCCTCACCCCTCACCCCTCACCAGTAAAAAATGCAACGCACTTTTTATCGGCGGGACAGGTTCTGATGTCGGCAAGAGTGTGATCAATGCGGGGCTTTGCCGGTTGTTCAAACGTCGCGGCTATCTGGTGGCGCCCTTCAAGGCACAGAATATGTCGAACAATTCGGCGGTAACGCCCGGCGGCGGAGAGATTGGCCGTGCTCAGGCGTTGCAGGCGATGGCCTGCGGCCTGGAACCGCACGTCGATATGAATCCGATTCTGCTCAAGCCAAACAGTGAAACCGGTTCTCAGGTGATTGTACAGGGGCGTCCGGTTGGCAACATGGGGGTGCGAGAGTATCACCAGTATAAGGATCAGGCTTTCACCAAGGTTGAGGAGTCCTATCGTCGACTTGCTTCGCAGGTTGAATTGGTGGTTCTGGAAGGTGCTGGCAGTGTTGCTGAAATCAACCTCAGACAGCAGGATATTACCAATCTGAAAGCAGCACAAATGGCCACTGCAGCAGGAATTCTGGTGGCTGATATTGAACGTGGTGGGGTTTTTGCCAGCATTCTCGGTACTGTTGAGCTGTTGACGCCAGAAGAGCGATCATCACTACGGGGGATCATTATCAACCGTTTTCGTGGTGATGTCAGTCTGCTCGACAGTGGGATTGCAGAAATCGAAGATCGAACCGGATTGCCGGTTCTTGGTGTCGTGCCGTATCTCAAACTTGATCTGCCTGCTGAAGATTCTCTCGGTCTTGCCGCGCAGCCCGTTGGCAATGGCGCGGTGAAGATCGGTGTCGTGCGGCTGCAAAGAATTTCAAACCATACCGATTTTGATGCGTTCGAACGTGAAGCGGATGTCGAACTCTGCTATATCGAGCATCCTGCTCAGATTGCAGGTCTTGACCTGCTGATTATTCCTGGCACCAAGAGTACCCTGGCTGATCTTGAATTTCTCAGACAGACGGGTCTGTTTGAGGCGATTCGCCAATACGAGAAAACAGGCGGGCGTCTGATCGGTATTTGTGGGGGGCTTCAATTACTTGGCCACAGAATTCTCGACCCGGATCAGGTAGAGTCGACCTGTTGTGTCGGCGAGGGCCTTGGTCTGCTCGATATCGAAACCAGACTCTGTGCGGTCAAACAGACCCATCAGGTTCTGGCCCGCTTTCATCCGGCAGCAGTTGCGGCAGGTTTTGGCGGTCTCGATGAGGTGTCAGGATACGAAATACATGCCGGAACCACCGAGTATGGTTTGACCTGCCGTCCTCTGTTGCAAATTCTGAATCGTTCGGGAGAAACCCTTGCCCTTGATGACGGGGCGGTTTCGGCTGACGGGCGTGTCTGGGGCAGTTATCTGCACGGAATTTTTGACAACGATCCGTTGCGGGCAGCGGTTCTTGCTCCGTTGCGTCACAATGCTGCCGGGCGGAGCTCGGTCACATACAATCTGGATCACGAGATCGATAAACTTGCCGATCATCTTGAAGCACACCTGGATCTTGACCAGATCCTCTCCTGGTTTGCTGCGCCGGGGTCACAATCATGAGCCCCGAATTGCTGGTTGCTGCGGTTGTTTTCGATCTGCTTTTTGCCGATCCGCGGAACTGGCCACACCCGGTGGTCTGGATCGGTCGTTTGGTTGTTCGTCTCGAGGAAATATTGCGTGAACGGTTCAGGGATGAAACCCTGTCCGGTTTATTGCTGGTGTTGCTGGTCCTGGCAGTAACCGGATTCTGCAGTCTTGCTGCGCTCGATCTGAGTGGTCGCATTGCCAGTTGGTTACAGGTTTTACTGGCCTTGTGGCTGGCGGCCAGTTGTCTGGCATTGCGTGGTCTGCACCTGGAATCAAAAGCGGTGATTGAAGCGCTTGCCGAAGAGGATATCGATGGGGCTCGTCAGGCCCTGGCGATGATTGTGGGCCGTGAGACAGCGCAACTTGATGAGACCGGTATTCTGCGTGCCACAATCGAGACGGTTGCCGAAAATGCTTCGGATGGCGTGATTGCGCCGCTCTTCTATCTCTGTCTCGGAGGGCCGGTTGCTGCCTTGCTCTACAAGGCGGTCAACACCCTTGATTCGATGGTCGGCTACAAAAACGAGCGTTATCTCAAGTTTGGCCAGACTGCAGCCAGACTGGATGACCTGCTCAACTGGATTCCGGCCCGGTTGACCGGTTTGTTGCTGGTTGCGGCCGCCTGGTTGACCGGTTTCAACGGTCGCCTGGCCTGGCAGATCATGTGGCGGGATGCCCCAAAGCATACCAGCCCCAATGCGGGCTGGCCCGAGGCGGCAGCTGCCGGAGCACTCGACATTCAACTGGGGGGCGGGGCAACCTATTTTGGTGAGTATGTTGCGAAACCGACCTTCGGGGATGACAATGAAAAAATAGCCCTGGTTCACTATCCGCGGATGATTCGTCTCCTCTACACGTCAGCGGCACTCGGTTTGTTGCCAGCTCTGTTTCTGTTGAGGGTTCTGGCATGAGAACTCATGGTGGTGGCGTGTTGAAACTTTTGCAGCAGCAAGGTAAGTCGCGTGAAGAGCTGCTCGATTTTTCGGCCAGCATCAACCCCCTCGGTCTGCCCGCATCGGTCAAACAGGCTTTGGCTGAAAGTTTGCCTCTCTTGTCAGACTATCCGGAGATTGATGCCGCATCACTGCGGCAGGATCTGGCTGATTACCATCAGTTGCCGGTTGATATGGTGTTGCCAGCCAATGGCTCGACCAGTCTGATCTACCTGCTGCCCCGGGTTTTGCAACCGCAACGAGCCCTGTTGGTTGCGCCCTGTTTTGGTGAATATCGTCCGGCTCTTGAACAGCAGAATTGTCTGGTTGACGAATACCTGTTGCGCGCGGAGGATGATTTTTCTTTTGATCCCTGCCAACTTCTCAGGCAGCTGCCCCCCCAAACAGATCTGGTCTGGCTGGCCAATCCGGGTAACCCCGATGGTCGTGGTATCGATCCGCAGTGGTTGATCCAGTTGGCCGAGACCCTGGCTCCGAAGCGGTTGGTGGTGGATGAGGCCTTTGTCGACTTTTGTCCTCAGTTGTCACTGGTGCCGCAGTTGGAAAAAATTCCCAATCTGCTGTTGCTGCGATCAATGACCAAGTTTTATGCCATTCCCGGTCTGCGGGTCGGTTATCTGCTGGCATCGGCTGAGCTTGTGAGCCAGTTTTACCGTTTATCTGAACCTTGGGCGCTGTCGACTCCGGCAATTCTTGCGGCCTGTGCCTGTGTGGCTGATGCGGATTACCGTCAGCAGAGCTTGCAGCTGATCCCCCAGTTGCGCGAAGATTTTATTTATAAATTACAGCAGCTTGGCCTGTATGTTTACCCTTCGGTCGCCAATTATATTCTGCTGCGTCTGCCCGATGGTTTGGCATCTGCCGAGCACCTGGTTGCCGATCTTGCCAAAGAAAATATTCTGCTGCGGTCTTGCAGCAGTTTCTCTGGTCTGGGCCCCTCTTTTGTTCGCCTGGCCATCCGTACGGCCTCCGAAAATACCCGCCTGCTTGACCTGCTGACAAAAAAAATCGCCTGATTTCAGGAAAATCCGTCAGTCCGCGCTAGAATGTTCAGGGGGGGGTGTTTTGAGTAGTGGGGAATTATGGCGGCAATTGAACTGTTGAAAGAACAACATTACGAACTGCTCGATATCGCTTCGGCGTTGTCACTGCATCTGCAAATCGATCGTATTTCAGAGACACCTGAAGCGGTCCATGAATTGCTTAATAATCTGGCGGGCCGCCTGCGGGTTCATCTGTCGATGGAAGATCGTGGGCTCTATCCGTTGTTGCTTGAGGGGAAAGATGACAGGGTCAAGCAGCTGGCGCGTGAATTTATGGATGATATCGGTGGCTTGTCGGCCCGGGTTCGCAAGTACATGCTGCGCTGGTCAGTACCGCGCTTGATTGCCGAGCATCCGCGTGATTTTGCCCGTGAAACACGCGAAATTTTACATGAGCTCAGTAGCAGGATTGACCGTGAAGAGAATGAGCTTTATCCGCTGATTCTGCAAAAGGATTGAATCTACCCGCGGTTTTTATCAAGCAGTTCCCGTTGTTTACGGGTATCGAGGATCATCGTCTTGTCGGCGTCGAAATCGATGGCGGTATTTTTGTCGGGGCGAATGGTAAACAACAGAGAATGTTTGCCAATGGTTACCCGGTCGCCGTCAATCAGTTCGTAACGGTCAATCTTTTTTTCATTGACGAAAGTTCCGTTGGTGCTGCCCAGGTCTTCAATCAGATAGGCATTCATGACCCTGCGTACCTGGGCGTGTTTGCCTGAAACGGCCAGATTATCGATCTGGATATCATTTCCAGCACTTCGTCCGATGGTGATATCTTCGTTGCCGGTTTCATAGGTTGCGAGGATTTTGTCGCCCAGTTGCAGGGTAATTTCCAGCATTGCCACTCTCCTGAAAGTACAGTAAATCGATCTTTTATCAGTCTGCGATTTTTACCACAACCACCCCGATGTTGTCACGTCCACCAGCCGTTTTGGCAGCGTCAACCAACCGGGCTGCCAGCTGGTCAAGCGGGCATTCCTGATCTAACAGCTGGCTGATCTGATGATCATCAAGCATATCAGTGAGGCCATCACTACAGAGCAGGAAAAGGTCGTCTGGTTGCGGCGCCAGGTGCAGACAGAAAATATCAATGGTATTTTCGAGACCGACTGCCTGTAGAAGAATATTGCGCATCTGCGAATTGCGGGCATCTTCAGTTGAGATCAGGCCCTGACGCAGCTGCTCGGCAACCAGCGAGTGATCGATACTCAATTGTTCAAGGCGGGTTTGGCGCAGACGATAGATACGACTGTCGCCGACGTGAGCCAGCAGGGCTTTGTCGGCGGTGATGTAGAGGACTGAGAGGGTTGTTCCCATCCCTTTTTGAGCAGGGTTGCTGTTTGCTGCGGCCAGAATTCTGGCGTTGGCCTCATGAAAGGCCTGCTGTAAACAATCAGCGGTATTTTCTGGTGGCGACTGGCGGGGGGGAAAGAAGTCACGCAGGGTTTCAACCGCCATCTGGCTGGCAACTTCACCTGCAGCGTGGCCACCCATGCCGTCGGCGACAATAAACAGACCATTATCCGAATCCGCAAAAACGCAATCTTCATTGTTTTTGCGGCGGAGCCCAACATCAGTCAGGGCGCAGGCGGTCAGTTTCATTTCCCCTCCATCTCTTTGAGCAGATTGAAAATCTCGCGTTGCAGCAGATCGGCTGATTTGTAACGCCGGGTCATGGCCTTGTTCAGCAGCTTGTCAACGATCTGGTAGCAACCCTGTGGCAGGTCGGGGCAGACCTCATCGAGATGGCGGTATTTAACATTGGCGATGTTGTACATCAGGGCTGCCAGACTGTCACCAACGAACGGTTTTTCACAGCTGAAAAGCTCGTAAAGAACCACGCCGAGTGAAAAGAGATCAGAACGGCCATCGACCTTTTTGCCCGCAACCTGCTCGGGGGACATGTAGCTTGGAGTCCCGAGAACAACCCCGGTTTCAGTGCGCGAACTCGAAACAACCCGGGCCACGCCGAAGTCGGTCACCTTGGCCTGGCCATTTTTAATCAGCATGATATTAGCCGGTTTGATATCGCGGTGGATAACCCCGTTGCGATGTGCATACTCCAGGGCTTCAGCAATCTGCCCCCCGATTTGCAGAATCTGTCGCGGTTCGAGACGACGTTTTTTGTTACAGAAAACGCTCAGATCGCTGCCGTCAAGAAGTTCCATCGCCATGTAGGCCAGATCATTTTCTTCTCCAACGTCATAAACCGTTACGATATGCGGATGATTCAGGCGGCCTGCCGCTTCTGCTTCACGAAAAAAACGTGCCTTGACATCAGCCAGTTCAGCCGGGTCGATCAGGGCATAAGAAAGGGTTTTGATCGCTACCTGACGATTGATCTTCGGGTCAGAACCGAGGTAAACCGTGCCCATGGCGCCCTGACCAAGTTCTTTTTCAATCCGATAGCGGCCAAGGGTTGGTTTTTCGCCTGCATTGCCAATAACCATGGTGCCATTTGCAGCCCCGATTACCAGAGTCTGATCCATCTCTTTGAGTTGATTGATCCGGTCTTTAATGTCTCTGAAGCGTCCGGCTTTTTGCAGGTGCTGATAAACGGTCAGGGCCTTTTGGGGTTGTCGTTTGCGTTCAAAATCAAGACCGAGATTATAGAGCAGATCTTTCATTCCGCTGTCGTCGGGGGGACAGCGCAGAAAGCGTTCAAGAGCCAGGTCGAGCAAGCCCTGTTCCTGAAAAGTCAGCCCGAGCATTTTGTTGCTTTCCGCTACCGAGGATGCCAGATGACGGCGTAAATGGTTGAACTGAACCAGAAGAAAACCACTCAGTGCAAGGACTGTAGCAGGCATCACCTGCAACCAGATTCCGCCAAAGACCAACCCGGCGGCACTGGTTGCCAGCCAGGTTGCCAAAAAGAGCAACAGGGTCAGAAATCCGGCGCGAGCCGAAAGCCGGGGCAGAAGAAAAATAGAGAGCATCCCGAAATAGAGCAGAATCATGGTTTCGAGTAACCAGGCCCAGGATGGCTGATAGATCGGAGCTGCGTTGAGAATACTGATGGTTGCCAGGGTTGCCGCTTCGAGTGGCCCGGGGTGCAAACGATCGAGGGGCTGTTTTGTTTCACCGATCAGAACAATCCGGTTGCGCAGGGTTTTTGCCGGGACCTTGTTTAAAAGCAGGTCGCTGGCTGAGATGGCGGGTAATTTGAGTTGTTTGCCCGAGCGATCCAGCAGCAGTTGGTAGTCCCGGCCCAGATTGAGTTTCAGTTCGCCAGCCCTGAGAATACCGGGTGTTTCCCGGGGTCCATATTTGAGATCCTGAAGCTGTTCGCCTTGGGCCTGTAAAGCCAGTTGCAGAGGCAAAGCCGGGATCAGACGGTCACGCCAGGGGGCCAGTAACGCGAGTCGGCGCAAAACACCGTCAGGGTCATTGCGTAAGACAAGATGGCCCGCCAGATTGTGTTTTTGCAACAGGGGGATTGGAGGAAGCAGGGGGGGGAACTCTGTTGCGGGCAAGTAAGGAAGCAGCGGATTCTGCAGTTGAAGAAGGAGCTCCTGGGCGGACGGAACCTGTTTGGTTTGCCGCAGGGAAATCATCTTGAGAAATGGGCTGGCAGAGATTGTCGCGCCCGACAAGTCTTCGAGTTGCAAAACCAGGTTGCTGGCACGGTCCGCCAGGGCCTGATCTGCATCAGGATCCTTTGTGGCAAAACTTGTCGGGACAACCAGCCCGACAGCAGCAGGATGCTGTTGTTCGACACGCTCAATCAGTTGGGCGAGTTGCCGTCGTGACCAGGGGGTATCCCCCTGTTGTTGACGGCTTTTCAGGTCGATCGCAACCATGATAACGGTTTTGTTTATCGCCGGTTTGCGCAGCTTGAGCAGTTGGTCGAATAACAGCTGGTCAAGTTTCTGGAGTGGCGAACAACCGCTGAGAGACGCGGCCAGAATTGTCAGCGTCAGCAGCAGGCCGAGTATCAGATTGCTGAAGAGGATTTTACCAAGCAGTCGCATGCTGATCTTCCTCAGGACAGTGGTAGATGGCACCTATCATACTTTAAAACAGGCCTGATCGGGACATTTTTCTTTCAGGCGCGGAATTGGTGTGCATCCTGTGCCCTGTATCAAGCCTGGTCCAGATTGTTTTTAAGAACGGACCATGGTTTTTCAAGACACTTTTATGGTATGTCTGCTACAATTTTCTGGAGACGGGGCCATGCGCAGAACCTCAGTGATTGAACGTTTTCGCGAGCTCGAAGAGTTGGCCGAGAAATTTCATGCGCTCGATGTGCAGATTTTGAAAATTCTCGATGTTGCGACCTTCTGTCGTGAACTTCCGCAACAGATGGCGGATCTGTTTGCGGTGCCACATGCCTGGATGTCAATTATTGAAGATGCACAGGCAGCACGTTTTCTGCGGGGCAAAGGTGAAACAGTTCTGGTGCCGCGCGCTGTTTTTGAACAGCTGTTGCCCTGTCCCGATTCTCCGTTGGTGCTTAACGAGGGACTGACACCATATTTTCGGCTGTTACCTCCAAACCGTCGGGAGCATTTTCGCTCACTGGCTCTGGTTCCTTTGCATCTCGATGGCGAGTTGATTGGTACCCTCAATCAGGCTGATCCGGATCCGCAACGGTTCAGCCCACACTACAACCGTATTCACCTGGAAAGGCTGGCCGTCAAACTTTCACTCGGCCTGTCAAATGTTATCGCACACGAAAGACTACAACATCTGGCTTATCATGATCCTTTGACCTCGTTGCCCAATCGCCGTGCGATGGAGCGTTTTATTGCCGCAGAACTGGCGCGGGTCGGGCGCTACGGTGGGGAACTGTCGGTTGCCTTTATTGACCTGGATCGCTTCAAAAACGTCAATGACACCTATGGCCACGATGCCGGTGATGCCCTGTTGCAGTATGTGGCCGACGGATTGCGAAAAATGAGTCGCCAAAGTGATCTGGCAACCCGTCTGGCGGGTGATGAGTTTGTTCTGCTGTTGCCCCAGACCAATCTGTCCAGCGCCAATGAGTTGTTGCTGCGGATGGAAAAAGAGTTTGCCCGTCGACCACTCTGTTTTAAGGGAGTCAAGATTGATGTCTGTATCAGTTTTGGCGTTGCTTCCTCGGCAGAACAAAGTGATTCGGCAGAACTTCTCAAGCTTGCCGACAGCCGACTTTATGAAGCCAAAGAACGGAAGTAGCCTGTTTCATGTCGCACCACTGTTGATGTTGGCACCGATGCAGGGTCTGACCAATCAGGTTTTGCGTCAATGGTTTATTGATCATGTCGCCCCTGATCTGGTCTTTACCGAATTTATCCGGGTGCAGGCTCGCAGTCGCAAACGGGTCAGCCGTAAAGATCTGGCTGCAGTCAACGACCACGCGGCAGAAACACCGCTGGTGGTGCAGATGATCGGCCATGGCGCAGAGTCCTTGTGCGAGGCTGCCTAGGCGCTGCAGCAGGCCGGGGCGCAGTATCTCAATCTGAATCTGGGTTGTCCCTACGGGCGGATGTTGAGTGGGATAACAGGGGGTGAACTTCTGCGTGATCCTGCTGAGCTGGCGGTTTTGCTCCGTCAACTGAGAGCCCGGATCAAGGTTGATTTTTCGGTCAAATGTCGAGCTGGATACGACGACCCCCGCCAGATTTTCGAGCTGCTACCAATCTTTGCTGATTGCGGGGTTGATTGGCTGATTCTGCATCCTCGGACAGTGGTGCAGTGCTACAAGGGACGAGCTGATCATCAACTGACCGCCGAAGTTGCCGCCGCTTGTCCTCTGCCGTTGGTTGTCAATGGTGATATTAACGAGGTTGAAACCGGGCTGGAGCTGCTTGAGATTGCCGGAGTTGTCGGTCTGATGCTGGGTCGTGGTGCTCTGGCGGACCCTTTTTTGTTCAAGCGACTGCGTCAGCGACAACTTGATCCGGTTTCACAAGCAGAACGCAGTGAACAGCTGCGCGGTTATATCGGTGACCTGCTGCCCGGCTATCTGGAGCAATTCTGTGGTGAACGGCAGGCATTGATGAAGCTTAAGGACCTGCTTAATTTTATTCCTGATCCTGAACGGCAGCGGATTTTCGGCAAGATGAAACGGGCGCAGAGTCTGGAGAAGTTTCGGCGTTTGTTGCAGGATGTTTAGCGTGCAGTCGCAGGATCAGGATCAAGACCGTCGGGTCTCGGCCCGACAGCCGCCTTCATTTTCTTTGAATCGCAAAGAAAATGAAGCAAAAGAAACTCTTTTTATTTCTGTCACCTGATTTCGGTGCTGCGTTGCCGCTGAAGGTGTCGGATAATACAACAACCTTTTGAGTGTTGATGTGCCTGAAGGCAGAAGGGCTCCGACGAGCGAAAAGCCGCTCGAACGGGCTAAACGCTAACTTTCGCAGGAACAATGGAAAATAATTCCGGGATCTGCCTATTAAGGCACTGCAACAGACGGTTGATTTTATTGCGATTGAAACAATAGCTGGATCGCCGTTTCCGTTTCGCCCGTGTGAGCTTGCGAGCCGGGGCCTTTCAGCCTGTTGCTGAGTCGAAGCCGATTTGCTTTTGTTTGGGTGCAGGTAGCCGTTGTTACCGAACCCATGCGACAGAAATAGAAAAGCCATTTTTTGCTTACTTTTTGAGGGCTTGGTCAAAAAGTAAGGCGCCTGTCGGGGCGCAACCCGACGGTCTTGATCTTGACTTTATTCGCACCGTAAAAAAAGGAGAGAATAAAATGCTCAATATCCTACGTCAACGTCGCAGTGTGCGAGACTTTACTCAAGAAAAAATCCCGCCAAAAAGTATCGAAACCCTGCGCGAAGCCGTACTTCGTGCGCCAAGTTCCCGTAATAACCAGCCCTGGCAGTTCATTTTTGTTGAACAAAGATCTCTGATCGAGCAGTTGGCCAAAAGCAAGGCACATGGCACCCGTTTTCTGGAAACAGCTCAGCTTGCACTGGTGGTGCTGGCCGATCCGGAAATCAGTGACGTCTGGATTGAGGACTGCTCAATCGCGGCAATTACCGCGCAGTATGCAGCCGAAAGCCTGGGGTTGAAGAGCTGTTGGGGGCAGTTGAGGTTGCGCCCTCATGACGATCAGATTTCGGCAAGTGATTATGTCCGCCAGTTACTCGATATCCCGGAAAAATTCGAAGTGCCGATTGTTGTTGGTTTCGGTTTTCCTCCTGAAACCCCAAAGGGACATGCGGTGGCAGAGTTGCCCCGTAAGAAGCTGCACCAGAATCGTTTTACTGAAGAAAACTGACCGCACGGAATACTGAATTATTTGGTCGTCGGGGTTGATTTCTCGAATCATCTGCGCAAGAGTGTCACAATCTGCATCGGCGCAGGTTTTATTCCTTTATCCATAGATGGAGAAGATATGTCAGCAGCAGCTCAGGGTAACAAGGTGAAAGTGCATTACACCGGAACCTTTGACGACGGTGAAACGTTCGACAGTTCAAATGATCAGGATCCTCTCGAATTCGAGGTTGGTGGTGGTCAGGTTATTCCCGGATTCGAGCAGGCCGTTATCGGGATGAAGGTTGGTGAGTCAAAGAAGGTGCGGATTCCCGAAGAGGAAGCCTACGGCCCCCATAATCCGGACATGGTTGTCGAGACTGATGCCAGCCAGTTTGAAGAGGGTCTTAATCCTGAAGTTGGTCAACAATTTCAGACCGAAATGGATGATGGCCAGCCTGTGCTGCTGACGGTTGTTGAGATCGAAGGGGACAAAATCGTTCTCGATGCCAACCATCCGATGGCGGGCAAGAATCTGAATTTCGAGATTGAGTTGGTCGAGATTCTCTGATCCTGGTTGCCAGAGAATTTGGCAGGTTTTGTTTCAGCCGTAGCGGATTATCTGCTGCGGCTGAATTGTCTTTGGTTTCGGTTGTCATGCTTGTTGTGGCAGGCTCGACAGGGTTAACGCATGAAGTGTTTTCAGGTTGATCTGAAGGGCGAAAACTTTTTGCTCAATCTCGATGGTGAACCGCGCAAATTCGGTTTTACCCTGAGTCGCTATCTGCGGGCGGAAAATGCCGCTGTTGCCGAGAAAACTGCCATTATTCTGGCCCGGCAACTGCCAACACTAAAGCAGGTTCTGGTGGGAGATAACGAGGATCCTCCGCGGATTATTGTGCAGAAAACCAGAGGAATAAGTCCCTTGAAATTTGCTTTTCGCCGCCGGAAGCCGCAGTTTGAACTCCATGCAGAAGAAGACCCTCTTTAATTCTGATAGTTTCAACGCCCAGCGGGGTCGTCAAGCAGGGTCTTTAGTTTGGCGAGTTTGGCATCAATTGCGGCGGTAACCTCCTCTTCACCCAACATCCAGGTCAGCTGTCCGACCATCAGTGTCACATCGGCCAGTTCGGCAATAACTTCAGCCCGCCCAATCTTGCCGCGCTCGTAGTGCTTGAGTGCGGCGATCAGTTCGGCACACTCTTCGACCATTTGCTCGTACTGGGCTTTCTCTCCCCATTTTTCAAGGGTTGCGCGGTAGATTTCGCTGCGGTCCATAATCTCTCCGGTTGAAGGTTTTGTTGTTGATGTCCTGTGCCACTGAGCATCATAGGGTATTCCGACCCTTTTTGACAGGGGCAGGCAAGCTGCATATACTCCGCTGAGTAGAAAATGTACACTTTCTTGCGGATGGTATCTATGCAGACTGATATAGAAAACTGGTTGGGTAAGATTGAGGCCTTTGGCAAGGAGAACCTTGAAGAGATTCTTCATCATCTGACAGGAGCCATCCAGGAAATTGCCGGGCGCGGTCATTGTCGAATCTACCTTGAAGATCTGACCGAGGGCGCTCTCAGTTGTATGGGCGCTGCCGGGGGCGATGTCGAGAGGGTGCGGCAAAAGACCTTTGCCATCAATGACGACATTTTTCTGGTTTCGCGGGTTTATCAGCAACAGCAGGAAACCAGCATCGAGAATCTGGCGGATTCTCCAGATGATATGCCGGTTGCCGGGGGGCGTGGCGGGGGCAGTTATTTTTTGCCCCTGGTCCATCGTGGTCGGTCAATCGGGGTGGTTTGTCTTGATCGTGGCCGCCCAGCTGATTTCCCGCGTGAAATAGTGTTGCAAAAGTTACGACGCCTGCTGGTAGCGGTGGCGCCGATTTTGGACCGGGCACGTCGTTATCACCAGCAGGTTGTTCTGTCGCACCATGTTGACGAGGCCAAAAAACGAGAGGCAGCTCTCTTTATGGTCCGGTCGGCGGCTCGGCTGATCGACCGGGTGGTACTGGCTTCGGTATTGGTACCGACCCCATCCGATATCGATGGTGAACGAACGCTTGAAATTCTTGCGTCCTATTCCAAAGAGCGCGAGGCGCGAAGACTCTACGAGCAGGAGCAGCGGATCAACCTGAGCCCTGGTGAGTCGTTGTTGTCACGCTTTATTGACCGGGGCGGGGTGATTGTTGATGACAGCCTGCTGTCTCCACTCTATATCCCCGATCTGGCTGATCAGTCTTTGCAGAAACAATATCTGACCGAAGAGTTGGGATTGCGTTCCCTCTACATGGTGCCGCGCTTTGACAGTCGTTCGCGGCGAGTGATTTGCCTGGTCAACTACTACACGAAAGAAAAGTATCAGTTCACCCCCTTTGAACGGGGACTGCTCGAAGCTCATGCTGAAATGGCCCAGCAGGTGGTACAGCAGATCGGTGATGAGCACCTTGAGGTGCAGATCCTTTCTGAAATCAGTGATCTGTTGCAGCAGCCGTCAGATGGATTGCAGCCTTTTCTGCACCGGGTGCTTTCCAAGGCGACCCGCCTGATTGGTGCCGATACCGGCAGTATTGCCCTGGTACGTGAACTCGATGGTGAACGCTGGTTGCTGGTCGAAGATGCGCAGGGAAATCTGGTAGGAGCCAAGAGTAAAGACTGGTTGAAAAAGTATATTCCACCGATTCGTATCGGGGCCGATGAGCTGGAGGCTGGTCAGCGCAGTTTGACTGGCCTGGCTGCTGCGACCGGCCGACCGGCGGTGGTGGACAATACCCGTGAAGAGATGCGGCGGGGTGGTTTTTACTCCGAAGTGACCGAGACGGTTCGCAGCGAACTGGCAGTCCCGGTCATTTATGCCGGTGAAGTGCTGGCGGTAATCTGTGTTGACAGTCTGCGTCCCAACTACTTTACCGGAGAACACCGGCGGATTTTGCAGATCATTGAACGGATGATCAGCCGTCATCTGGCCAGCCTGCAACATATTGAACAGTTGACCGGTGAGATCGACCGTCTGCGTAAGGATGTCGATTATCGAGACCCCAGTGTTACCTCTTACCGGCTGGGAAATATCATCGGCAACTCACCCAAAGCCCAGCAACTTGTCGAAACCATTCAGCGGGTGACCCCGCCACTTTGCCAGCGAATTTCATTGTGGCAAACCCAGAAAAGCCCGGAACAGGCCGATATCCTCGGGTTGCCGTCGGTGCTGATTACCGGACGTACCGGTTCCGGAAAAGAGTTTCTGTTCAACAACCTCTATACCCGATTGAACGAACTGTATGCCGAGTGTCATCCCGGAAGTTCATTGTCGTTGAAAAAAAGCAATATTGCCGCCTACAGCGGTGAACTGACCTATTCGGAGCTCTTTGGCCACAAGCGCGGTGCTTTTACCGGGGCGCATGTTGACCGCCGTGGAATTTTTGAAGAGGCCGATGGCGGGGTGGTGTTTCTTGACGAAATTGGTGACGCTGATCCCAAGACCCAGGTTCAGCTGCTGCGTTTTCTCGACAGTGGTGAGTTTGTTCGCCTGGGCGAAAATATCACTCGTCATGCTCATGTTCTGCTGGTGGCTGGAACCAATCGTGATCTGCGCCAGCTAATCGCCGAGGGTCTGTTTCGTGAGGACCTTTATCACCGGTTGTCTGAATTGATTATTCAGGTGCCAAGCCTTAATGAGCGGCGTGAGGATATCCCTGATCTGGCGGTCCACTTTCTTGGGCGCCTGGCTCAGGTCTATCGTCCAGAAGAGGTTGCTACCGGGTATGTTCCACTGCTTGATCAGGAGGCCAAACAGGTTTTGTCACGCCATCATTACACCGGGAACATGCGTGAATTGCGCAGTATTTTGCTGCGGGCCATGCTTTACAGTGATGGACGGATAACAGGGGCCGATATTGAACAGGCGATTGTTCAACAGGTTGAAATTTCACCTGTTTCTCCAGAACAGCCGGGGATTGAACAACTCAATCGTCAGGCCGCAATAACCATTTGCCAACGAATTTTGACAGGAGAGGGGGATTTCTGGAGTGAGGTCTATCGCCCCTATTCGAAGAAAGAGTTGACCCGTGAAGGGGTGATCGAGGTGGTCGAGCAGATGCGGCAGCGCGGGGCCAGCAGTATGCCGAAACTGGCCCGATCACTGGTGGCCTGTGATCCGGAGAGTGAAACGAAGAAGTTTTACCGATTCAAGAATTTTCTCTACAAAACAATCAAGATCTGATTGGCAACTCTAATCTCCCAGAGCACTGACCTGAAAGTGAGCTTTCAGGGTCGATTGAAAAGATTTGACCACTTCCAGAGCCACCTTCAGGCGGCCTTTTTCAATCCGGTTGAGACTTTGGGGGGCAATCGAATTGGTCAGTTCTTCTCCGGCAGTGGCGGCATTGATCTGCTCACGTAAACGAAAGAAACTCAACAGGTTGAAACTGGCGGCCAGATCATCGATCTGGTCCGGGGCGAGAATCTTTTCATCGGTCAGATGTTTCAACTTCTCACGGGTACTGCCACCCAGAAATCCTGCTTCGAGTGCCAGGATCTTGATCCCTTCGTAGAGGGCAAAGATTCCCGCTTTTTTAAGGTCAATTTTCCCGGCATTTGCTCCCCGTTTGTCCACCTTGAACCCACCAAAGAACCCAAGTGGTGGTGTAAACTGACAGACGTTGGCGGCCATGCGGGTAAGAAACAGGGCTTTTTCCTGGGCTCGTTGAACAATATGACTCTTCAGCTCTTTTTCCAGTGAGCTGTCACCCCACAGGGTTCGCACATCGGAAAACATACTGAAATTGAGGATATTTTCTCCGGTTGGGGCTGAAATCCAACTATCGATTACATTGCGCCATTCAGACAGATTGCGCCGCCAGAAATCATTCTTGGCCATGATCCCGCCAGGACATTCAGGGACACCGATCGCAATCAGGGTGTCGATCAGAACCTGTGAAAATTTATCGATTTGAGCAATGTCTTGAGAGGAAAGGTTGTCAGCGTAAATGATCGCATTGTCCTGGTCTGTTTTGAGCGTCTGTTCGCGGCGGCCCTCACTGCCCAGAACCAGAAAGGCAAAACCCTGCGGCAGGTTGGGGAACTGATCCTGTTGTAAAATATCGATCAGGCGCAGTACGGTCTGGTCGTTCAGGAGTGAAATAAGACGGACCAGATCATAGGTCTTAACGCCGGAATTGAAGAGAAAAATCACCAGATCATCAAGATCCTTGTGCAGAACTTTCAACTGTTAAATCGTTTCGGCTTCATCGATTGATTTGAGCAGTTTCTGCGGGGACCGGGTTTGCAGCTGAAGGATGTCAGTTTCGTTGATGATACCGATTAGCCGGTTGGCACTGTTGACCACACCAACCCGGTGAATCCGGTGGTGCGACATCTGATAGAGAACCTCGAAAAAACTGTCGTCCTCGGTCACCGAAATGACGGGTGAGGTCATGATCTCACTGACCTTTAGTGTGGAGGGATCAAGCCCTTCGGCAACCACCTTACTGCGCAGATCCCGATCTGTCATGATGCCGACCGGCACGTCATTGTCATCGCAGATAATCAGGCTTGAAATGCTGCATTGACGCATGATAATCGCAGCATTCGTGACAGTTTCACCCAAGCGACAGGTCACCAGGTTTTGCGAACAATGGTTTTTGACCGGGAGAAAAAAACTGTTTTCCTGTGACATATGAAAATCCTGATTCAGCTTAAGGATTGAAATGGTACCGAAGAGGATCCCGCAAAGGACTCAGAAACAAGTTTAGGCGACAGATGGGACCTGTCAAATATTGTGCGACAAAATGATGGTGAGTAAAAAATGAGGCAGGGTGAAAATTGGCCTCCGGCGATAAAAGCTTTGGTCGCCGGAAGCCTGTCGTTCAGATTTTTTTGACAAATTCAGATTTCAGCTTCATTGCCCCGATACCGGGGATTTTACAGTCGATATCATGGTCGCCATCGACCAGACGAATATTCTTGACCTTGGTACCGACTTTGACCACCAGTGAAGATCCCTTGACTTTCAGATCTTTGATGACGGTAATGGTGTCACCGTCTTGCAGTGGATTACCGTTGGCATCACGTTTGACGTTGGCAGTCTCTCCCTCGTCAGCACTGTTGTCAGTTGCCCACTCATGGGCACATTCCGGGCAAACGAACAGCCCGCGATCTTCGTAGGTATATTCAGAATTACATTCGGGACAGTTGGGAAAATCACTCATCGTTTAATCCTCTGCTTAATAGGTTGAGGACTGAAGATAATCAGAGCCAGGGTTCAGGTCAAGCAATGAGAAGATGTTATGCTGCACTTGACGCATCATATGGATTGTCGCTTGCTTTCACTGTTCGGGACCATTAGAGTTTCTGATGGTTTCCTTTCTTCATCTTTTGGTCAAGGATTACTCTTATGGACTTGTTGCAGCAACGTTTCGGGCAGTTAAAAGAACATCTTTCTCATCAGGTGATCGGCCAACCGCAGCTGATTGAACGTTTGCTGATTGCTCTTCTGGCCGATGGCCATCTTTTGGTCGAGGGTGCGCCAGGCCTGGCCAAGACCCGGGCGATCCGTGAATTGGGTGAGTTGCTGGAGGGGAGTTTTCACCGCATTCAGTTCACACCCGACCTGTTGCCGGCTGATCTGACCGGCACCGATATCTATCGTGCTCAGGAGGGTTCCTTCACCTTTATGCCCGGTCCTCTGTTTCATAATCTGATTCTGGCCGATGAGATCAATCGTGCCCCCGCCAAGGTGCAGTCGGCGTTACTTGAGGCGATGGCCGAACGTCAGATCAGTATCGGCCAGACGACCTATCCGCTGGCAGATCCTTTTCTGGTCATGGCAACCCAGAATCCGATTGAACAGGAGGGCACCTATCCTCTGCCTGAAGCCCAGCTCGACCGGTTTCTGCTGCATGTGCGAGTCGATTATCCGGCCGTTGAGAGTGAGCGTCTGATTCTTGAACTGGCGCGGCGTGAGGCGGCAGGGCAGGTTGGTGACATCTCCCCCAATGAATTTTCTTCTCTGACAACGAATGAGCTGCACCAGGCCCGGCAGCAGGTGCTGGATCTTTACCTGGCCGAAAACCTTCAAGAGTATCTGTTGCAGTTGGTGCTGGCGACCCGTAATCCCAAACCCTATGGCGAAGATCTGCAGCAGGCCATTCAGTATGGAGCCAGTCCACGGGCCAGTATCGCCCTGGATCGTTGTTCGCGTGCAAGGGCTTGGCTGGCCGGGCGTGATCATGTCCTGCCCGAAGATATTCAGCAGTTGGCTTTTGATGTATTGCGCCATCGTCTGATTCTCAGCTACGAGGCAGAAGCCAGCGGCATGAACGCGGATCGTTTGATTTCAGAACTGATTGCGCGAGTGCCGGTGCCCTGATGCCGGACCGGGTTTCATCCGCAGGGTCTTCACCGGTCACCATCGATCTGGCCACTTTGATTGCTCTGGGTGATCAGTTGCTGCCGTCGTCTGCGTTGCGTCCCGCCCGACAACGGGCCATGCAGACCGGTGGTTATCATAGTCGGTTTCGTGGCCGCGGGATGGAGTTTGCTGAAGTGCGGGCCTATCTGCCCGGAGATGATGTGCGCAGTATTGACTGGCGGGTGACGGCACGGCGCGGCAAGGTTCACACCAAATTGTTTCATGAGGAGCGCGAACGCCCGGTGCTGCTTGCCCTTGATTACCGTCGGCCCATGTTTTTTGCCACTCGGGGTCGTTTCAAGGCGGTGCAGGCTTCGCATCTGGCCGCACTTTTTGCCTGGCAGGCCCTGGCTCGGGGGGATCGGATCGGTGGGTTTATCTTTTCTGAAGAACGCAACCTTGAATTGCGTCCGCAATTGGGGAAAAAGGCGGTATTGCAATTATTACGACAGATGGTTGCTGATCCGGTCTGGCGGCGTGACCCGCATAAGCCCTTTACTCCGCAACAACGGCTGGCGACAACGCTTCAACGTCTGCAAAGGGTGGCCCGCCCCGGCAGTCTGATTTTGCTCCTGAGTGATTTCAACCAGTGGGATGATGCGGTTGAAAAGCAGTTGGCACTGTTGAGTCGCCGTTGTGACCTGGGTCTGGTGCACTGTTTTGACGCTCTGGAGACTGATTTGCCTCCAGCGGGAACCTATCGTGTGAGTGATGGCATCCAGGATCTGACCATTGCCACGGCGGATGCTGCGGCACGCCATAAATACCGGCAGCACTTTTTTCGGCAGCGTGAACTTCTGCAGAATTTTTGTCGGCGGCAACGTGCCCGGTTTTTTGAACTGCCAACAGATCAGGATCCCCTGGAATGTCTGACCGGTGTGAAAGGGGAGGGTTGAGATGGCCCAGCAGTCCTTTAATCCTGCTGATCTGCCTTTGCGCGATATCCATCTTCCGCCGGAAATTGGTTATTGGCCTGTTGCCTACGGGTGGTGGCTGCTTCTGGCAACCCTTGTTTTTGTCTGTTTGGGAGGCTTGTCATTCTGGCGTTATCGTCAGCGAAGAGCCCTGCGGCGGCTGGCTCTTGCCCAGCTTGATGCCTTGCAGGATCTAAGTGGGATCGCGTTGGCGACAGCTCTGTCCCGTTTGCTGCGCCGGGCCGCAATCAGCCATTTTCCCGCTCATGAGGTGGCCGGGTTGACGGCGGAGAGCTGGCTGGCTTTTCTGGATCAACCTTTCGACGATCATCCGTTTACCGAGGGTGTCGGACGCGTGTTGGCCGATGCTCCCTATCGTTTGAATATTTCGGTTCAGGATCATGAATTGCGCGAACTCTGTCGACAGTGGTTGCAAAAATTGCCGCCACTCCCCTTATCGTTCTGGAGGGGGAGATGATTCACTTTGCCTGGCCCTGGGCTTTTGCCCTGCTGGTTCTTCCCGTTCTGGTCCACAGGTTCTGCCCACCGGCTCTGGCTGCCGAAGAGGCCGCACTTTGGGTTCCGGCACTGTTCCCTTTTGCGGGAATTCAGCATCAGAAAACCGGTCGTCAGGGACGATGGTCACTCTATCTGGCTCTTTTGTGCTGGCTTCTGCTCGTGGTGTCGGCAGCGCGGCCTCAGTGGTTGGGGGAGCCCACCGAATTGCCGATCAGCGGGCGTGATCTGGTGCTGGCTGTTGATCTGTCCGGCAGTATGCAGACCCGGGACTTCCGTCTAAAGGGTGAAAATGTTGATCGTCTGACGGTTCTGAAAGCGGTCGCGGGTCAGTTTATTCAGCGGCGTGTTGGCGATCGTCTGGGCTTGATTCTGTTTGGTGAGCAGCCTTATGTTCAGGTGCCATTGACCTTTGATCGGCGTACGGTGCGTCAGTTGCTGAATGAGTCGGCCCTGGGGCTGGCTGGCGAACGTACCGCAATTGGAGATGCCATTGGTCTGGCCGTAAAACGACTCAGGAAGAGCGAAGACAAACAGCAGGTTCTGATTCTGTTGACTGATGGCGCCAATACCGCAGGAGTGTTGTCGCCCCTTAAAGCGGCTGAACTTGCGGCGCGGGAAGGTCTGAAAATCTACACCCTCGGAATTGGTGCCGACGCCATGGAGGTCCGCAATTTTTTCTTTAGTGAAACAGTCAATCCTTCGGCAGATCTGGACGAAGAAACCTTGAACCAGATTGCCAAAAAGACTGGCGGGCGCTATTTCAGAGCACGCGATACCGAACAACTTGCCGAGATCTATGACGAACTTGATCGTCTTGAACCGATTGCGCAGGAACCGGAAATTTTTCGCCCGGTTTCCGAACTCTATCCCTGGCCTTTGGGATTGGCTCTGCTTGGCGGAGTTCTGTTGATTCTGCTGTTGCAGTTGCCAGCCAGGAGTCGCCAATGAGCAGTTTTCATTTTTTGCGTCCACAATGGTTGCTGGCCCTGTTGCCTCTGTTGCTGCTGCTTTTCTGGATTGCACGCAAGCAACTGCGCAGCCGTAGCTGGCAGGCGGTGTGTGATCCTGAACTCTTGCCTCACCTGTTGCTTGGCCGATCTGTCCGTCGTGCCAATTGGCCCCTGTGGTTGGGGTTGATCGGTCTGCTGGCCGCCGTTTTGGCTTTGGCCGGGCCTGCCTGGAAACGGCAGCCGCAGCCATTGTTTCGTCAACAGTCAGCACTGGTGATCTTGTTCGATCTGTCGCGTTCGATGCTGGTTGCCGATCTGAAGCCCAACCGGCTTATGCGGGCACGGCTTAAAATTGAAGATCTGTTGCGTCAGCGTCAGGAAGGGCAGACCGCCCTGATTGTTTTTGCTGCCGATGCCTTTACCGTCACTCCTCTGACCGATGATCGTCATACCATAGAGGCTTTGCTGAAAAGTCTTGATCCCGAGATGATGCCAGTTCAGGGGAGCAATCCGGCCCGGGCTATCGATCTGGGGCTGGATCTGCTGCACCAGGCTGGTCTCAAATTCGGCAGGCTGTTGCTGGTCACCGATGAAGACCGACCGGAACTGTCTCTCAAGGCCGCGCGCAAGGTTGTTCAGCAAGGCTTTGCGCTTGAAATTCTGGGAGTTGGAAGCGCCGAAGGGGCCCCTGTTCCCCTGGCTGGAGGAAACTTTTTACGTGATGACCAGGGTCGTCTGGTTTTGCCCCGCCTGGATTCAACCGGGCTGAAAGCTCTTGCCCGGGCTGGTGGGGGTACCTATCAGCAGATCAGCATTGATGAGAGTGATTTGCGCGTTCTGCTGGCCGGGCTCGAGGATCATCGTCTTGATCGGGCAGAGAAAGGTTCGCAGAATACCGAGGATCGCTGGCGTGAAGAAGGGGTCTGGTTGCTCTGGCCACTGACGCTGCTGGCAGCCTTGGCATTTCGTCGTGGCTGGCTGCTGGTCCTTGCCCTGCTGTTGATTACTCCCCATCCTGCCCAGGCCCTGGATCTGGATTCTCTTTGGAAAACTCCTGATCAACGTGGAGCACAAGCATTCGAACAGCAGGATTACAGCCGGGCCGCTCAACAGTTCGAGAATCCGCGCTGGAAAGCCAGCGCGCTCTATCGGGCGGGAAAGTTTGCTGCCGCGGCCAGCCAGCTTGAGAAGCCGCAGACTGCCGATGATTGGTACAATCGGGGTAATGCCTTGGTCAAAGCAGGTGATTTGCCTGCGGCTCTGAAATCCTACCAGCAGGCATTGAAACGTGATCCACAAAATACCGATGCCCGATTCAATAAAGATCTGGTTGTGAAGGCCATGCAATATCAGGGGCCGAAAAAGAAAAAGACCGGAAAGAAAGGAAAGCAGGGGTCTCAACAAAAACAGTCTGACAAGGGTGGCAAAGAATCACAAAGTCAGAAAAGTTCCAACGCGCAGCAAAAGCAGGATTCGCAACAAGGCGAAAAACAGGACCAGCAAAATAATTCAGCAGCCGGGGATGAGCAAGAGTCGCAGGAAAAATCCTCTTCTCAACCTGCTGATAAAGAGGATGAAAACGCACCGCCCAAGGCCAAAACGCAGCAAAAGAAAAAAACAGGTGAAAAATCTGTCGAACGTTCAGGGCAGACCAATATTCAATCTGAATTTCAGAAAAAAGAACCAGAAAGTGCTGAACAACGTGAAACGCGCTTTTTGTTGCAACAGATTCCAGACGATCCCGGTGGACTGTTGCGGCGTAAATTTCTCTATCAGTACCGCCAACGCGGCCAACAACGCGAATCGGATCGATCATGGTAAAAGGATGGCGCATATTTCTTCTTCTGGTGTTGCTCTGGTTTTGCAGTGCGGGTATTGCTGCAGCACTTAAGGTCAAGGCAATTACCGGGCGTGACCAGATTGCAGACGGCGAAAGCCTGCAATTGCAATTGCGGCTTGATGGCAATCCGGATGCCGAGGCCGATTTCAGTCCATTGAAGAAAGATTGGGAGATCCTCGGGCGCTCACAAAGTGTGCAGCGACGGCTTGTCAATGGCAATTACAGCAGTTCGGTGGTTTACAATTTGACGCTGATGCCGCGCGGCAAGGGGCCTCTGGTGATTCCGCCGGTTTGTTTCGGCAAGGTCTGTTCGCAACCTGTGACGGTCAGGGTTGTTGCCAGATCTTCATTGCCGGTTCCTGCCAATGAACAGGTTTTTCTGGAAACCAGTGTCAGTTCACAAAAGATTGTGGTTCAGGGACAATTGTTGTTCAAGGTGAGATTGCTGATCAGGGGTGGTTTGCCCGAAGGAAAACTGAGCGAACCGCAGCCGACCGGGGTCAGGGTCCAGGTAAAAAAACTGAATGATGTTCGTAAATATGAAAAGCGCTCCAATGGGCTGGTTTACCAGGTGTTCGAGCGGACCTACGCGATATTTCCGCAGGAAAGTGGGCAGATGCTGATCCCGGCTCTGCAATTCGACGGCTTGATCGCAGGCGGTCGAACCCGGCTGGACCCTTTCGCCCGTCAGGGGATGCAGGTCCGCCGAAGCTCTCAACTGCAACAGATCGAAGTGACCCCGTTTCCCCCGGATAGGGGTAATCGCCCCTGGCTGCCTTCTACAGGTGTTGTCCTGCAGGACGACTGGCAGGAAAAACGACCTGAACTTGTGGTCGGTGAACCGATTACTCGAACCTTGCGCCTGACCGCAGTGGGCGTGCTTTCGGCACAGTTGCCAGAATTGATTCCGAATACACCCGAATCATTCAAGGTTTATCCAGATCAGCCGCGTCGTGAGGATGAGTTGGTTTCAGGTGGAATCAAGGGGGTGTTGGTTCAGAAAATTGCTCTGATTCCAACCCGGGCGGGTCGTTTTCAGTTTCCGGCCTATGATCTGGACTGGTGGGATATCTCTCGCGGACAATGGCGCAAAGCCCATCTTGCGGCCCTAGAGGTTGAGGTTGCTCCGGCCCCGGAACAGTTTGTGACAACTCCGAAAGTGGCGCAAACCGGACCAGCAAAAACACCTGAAAAGGTGGAGACAACGCCAGCAATCCCTGCTGGGAATTCACCCGTTTCTGTCCCGGTAAAAACAGAGCCGAGGTTCGACTTCTGGCCCTGGCTGAGTCTGGGCCTGCTGCTTGGCTGGATGGTGACCCTGGTCATTTTCTGGAGGGGACGACGATCTCGAGATTTCACCGCCAAGGTAGAATCTGGCGAGATTCCTGTCGACGAGAAAAAAGCCCGTCAGGTGTTGTTGCAGGCGGCCAGAAACAATGACCCCCAGGCAACACGGCAGGCGCTGGTCCGCTGGAGCCGCCTGCTTTGGCCCGATGCCGGTGCTAGCAGCTACGAACGACTGAAAGAGATTGATCCCGAATTACGCCAGCAACTGGAGAGACTCGATCAACAGCTTTACGGCAACACAGATTCAGCCTGGCAGGGACAGGAACTGGCGTTTCGAATTGCGGCCTGGAAGCAGCAGGAAGCCACGGACAAAAAAATAGGATTACCGGACCTTTATCCGTGAAGCGCGTTCGGGGTAGGATGGTTCTGGTGTTCTCCTGTTTTCATTTTGAAACAATCCAAAAGGGACAAGATTGGTCAAGTCCTGACTTCTATCCATCGTTGTGGATCAGTTCTCCTGCAACAACGGGTCAGGTTTGAGACCTGAAATACAACAACTGTCCTTAGCCGCAGGCGCGATGCCACTTTTCAGCCAGCAATGTTGCCCTTGCTTGACATATGTCCAGGATTTACATTGCACTTCTTTCTGGCAGATTTGTTGACACAGCGCCGGATTGGCAGCGTCCAGAGTCAAATCACGGTAATCCATTCCCCAGCGATTGGTATTCGGTTCCATCCCTTTGGTCACAAGTTGTGCCGTCTGATCAATAATTGGAATGGTTTTTTCCGTTGTTTTATCAGCGACAATAGCAACAGCCTCAAGACGTTCCGGGGGCTGATCCTGGGCTCTTACCTCGATATCGACCTGGCCTGCGGGAAGACTGATAGTTACCGGAGTGTCGGTACCAAAAACAGAACTTTCATAAATCCATTTATGGGTCGTCGGGTCCTCGACATGCACCAGAGCATGAACCGGTTTGCCATCGATGGTCACGGTAAGTTTCAACGTTCCTTTGTCAAAACGGAGTGTTTTTTCAACCTGTTCACCCGTTTTGATGTGGACGCCGGTTAAAGCTTTTTCTTTTACTCCACTGACCCCACCAGGCCGGACATAGACATTGTAGGTTCCTTCGGGGAGCAGGGTCTTTTGCCCTGACGCTGTGGGCAGAATATTTTCATAAATTACTTTATGACTGATCGGATCAACAATCCGCAGCATAACATTTGCGGCTTTACCGTTCACCAGTGCTGTCACCAGCAGCAAACCACCCGGCTGTACGGCCTTGCGGGTTGATTCGAGGAGTTCCTGCGCGTTATTGGCCGCAAAATACTGGCCGCCGCCGGCGGTGGCCATACATTGAAGCTGGTCACTCTTGTCTTTGGTCAAGCCGAAACCAATGGTGTGCAGAATGAATTTGAGACCATATTTTCGGGCAGCTTTGACCGTCGCACAGGGATCGCCAGCGCAACTTTCTATTCCGTCACTGACCAGGATAATTGTTGACTGGCCTTTTTGATTCTGGAGCATTTTAAATGCCTGGTTTACCGATCGGGTCAGCGGTGTTTTTCCTTTGGCGTTCAACCCTTTAACAGCAGTGAGGATTGCTGTTTTATTCCCGGATCCCAGCCTGACCAGGGTTTCTACATCGTTGCAGTCTCCCTTACGCCGGTGGCCATAAGCCAGTAGGCCAATCCGACTGTTCTCGGGCAGTTCGGGTACCAGTTTGGCCATCACCTCCTTGGCAATGGTGATCTTGGGCTGGCCTTTAATCTGTCCCCACATGCTGCCGGAGGCATCGAGGATAAAGAGGGTGTTGGTTGGGGTGATCTCCTTGTTGGTTTGTGACGATTGCTGAACGTCCAACCTGGTGGGAGTCCAGGCCCCGTCTGAATTCTGATGAAGAACTTTGCACTGTCCGGAGTTCAGTGCCTGCTGCCAGGGGTTGACCATGGCCTTGCCATCAACCGTAACCAGGGTTTTGGTCACCATTTTTCCATCAACCAACTCAGAAGTGCTTTTACTTTTTAAGCTGTCGGCTGTTGCTGTCAGTTGGTCAAATTCAGCAATTTTATGGCGGGTTGTTTCATCAAGGGCACAATCCTGCCGACTTCTGGCGGTCATAGAGGTTAGCGTCTGGCACAATCCCTGTGAATTCAGCCCCTTGATTTCAAAGGTGACGGTCATTTTTGTCTTTTTGGCCATCCGTTCGGTCGGGGTCATGGCGGCCAATTTTTTTTCAACGTTGGTGAGGTACGTTTCAATCGCCTGTTTTTCTTTTACCGGCATCTTGTGTAAGTCAGCCTCTGATGGCAAATTGCCCGCAAAAAGGGGATGTGGCCTTTGACATTGAAATGGGGTGCAGGATGCCAGTTTCTGACCATAATCCGTTCCACAGGTGTCGGGTATCTGCATCTCACTCAAAAAAGGCATTTTCCCGATCGTTGCGAAAGCTGTAAGAGGAGATAACAATATGACGGCCCATAGCAGGGCAAAACTTCCTGAACGGATATATCTCATAATCTCTCCAGGGCAGGCGAATCATTCAGTAGCCAAAAGTCACTTGTTGCTCTCAAAACGCAGTGTTTTGGTTGTTTTGCTACCAGGTTTAATCTCAATCTGGTGCAGAATCATCGGCTTTGTGCCCCTGGCCTTTTTCGTTGTTACCCAGGAGCCTGAACGGCCGTGAAAAACATCGATTCCCGGGGTTGGGGTGAAAGATAAAGGTTGAATTGAAAAATCGTAGGTTCCCGGCAGTAGCAGGACCCTGTTGGTCAGCAAATTATAGTTAGAACCAACTGCGCTGAAAGGGCTGTTGGTTCCCGCTATGCGTGCCTTGATCCCGGCTTTGACCGCAGAACCATTCAGCAGCACTTTCAAGGTCAGTTCCGCAGGAATCTTCTTTGTGAATTTCAGGGTTTTTGAGAGGGTTTCTCCCTCTTTGATGGTCAGAGTCACATTTTTTTGCTCAAAACCTGGTGGGGGGTAAATGGATTGTTTTCCCTGTGGTTCCTTGCCCCAAACACTCAATCGATACTCCCCCGTCAGCAGCCTGATGTTCAGGGGCATCTTTACAGAAGAATATTTGTGTGTCACCGGGTATACCTCATAATCTGGTCTTTTGACGGACCTGATGACAACATGTGCTGCCACCGGTTGACCTTCAAGCAAGGTCGTAAGTTGCAGGGTTCCCCAGGGTTCATCGGCGACCTTTACCTGCCTCGTCAGGGTTACTCCCGGCTGAATAACAACCGGGGCAAGTGGCAGGTGACGCTCGACACCATAAACCTGCTCGCTGCTGGGAATATACAGGCTGACGTCGTATGAACCCGGGGCCAGTCTGGCCACCAGCGGTGGTAACTGTGGATTGATAGACAAGAGGGGCCGTTTTCGGTTGCCCGGTTTCCAGATGTTCAGTCCAGCCTTCTGGCCAAGAGATAGGCCCTTGATGCCGAGGTGCAACTGTCCGGCCTGCTGAAAAGCGATATTCAGGTTTTTAACTTTGCCGGGGAGGATGGAGACGACTTCTCGTTGTTCGCCTCCGGCGTAATTTTGAGGCTGTATTTTGAGCAGATAGGTTCCCGATGGGAGTGAGAAATCAAGGTTCGATCTGCTCTGCCCGTTTTTTGGTAATGCCTGCCGGATTGCGTTTCCCTGGCTGTCAATACCTGACAAAAAAGAGTAGTAGACGGGATTTCCCGGGCTGGCTCCCAGCAGACGCAGCGTGCCATTATCCTGTTTGTCTGGTGGGGTTGATGACAGCAGGGTTAAGGTTTGGTGAAGAGACTTGGCTTTTTTGAGTTTAACGATGAGTGTTTGTTCCTGCAGGGCGGTGTCCTGCGAAGGCACGACCAGGATCCGGTAGGTTCCGGCGGGTAACGGCAGGTGCAAGGGGGCTGTTTCATAGTGAGCCTGACGGCGTGGGTTGTTTTTTGATATGGCAACAGTACCCGATTCATCGAGCGGCGTCACTGAGATGATGGCCGCGATTGGTTTGATCCCGTTTGGTCCGACCAGAGACAAGTCGAGTTTGCTGTCAGTGGGAAGAAGCTTACGGCCCGGATGCTTAAGAGCATCCAGACCCGGGATACAGGATGCCTGTTCATACGACCGCCCCTTGTAAAGCGGATTGGCATCCAGGGCATTCATTCCCGCCTTACGTCGTGCGGCATATTCTTCAACACAGACCTGGGGGCATCGAGTTCGTGTCGGCCAGCAAATATCCAGAATGTCCGGGTAGGTTTCACGGGTCGGCTTGTGCTGCCTGGTGCAGCGGTTCAGGTCCTGGACACACTGCTGGTAGATCTGCTGTGGAGTTGACGGAAGCGGTCCGGCTGAACAGAGGCTAAATCCCCCCATGAGCAACAACAGAATACCCGCTATTATTTTCAGGCAGAAACTCATAGGCTATCTCGGTAAGAAAGATGCAATGTCGAACGATCTCAACCCCGTTTTTGCTCTTTACTTGATAATGACCGCGCACAGTTGATGCGGCCAATCGAACTGGCAGACCTGTCCGGATCGATGCACCCATGCCATAGTGATCCGGCAAGGGACATCAGGTTCTGACCATTACTTTACGTTGAAATCGGACGAGGGAATCTTGCCGTCAGTCACACTGATCAAGATGAAAGAATGATCAAAGCGCAACAGGGCCGGGTTCTTGATAGTTTTATCCCTGCCGAGATGTTGCAGAAGCTGACCCGATTTGGATTTTCCGATCATGCCATTGATCGCTGTTCCCATGCTTTCGCCAACCCTGGCCAGGAGTTTGTCCTGGCCAATGACCGCTTCATGAGTTCGGCCTTTTTCGGTAATTTTAAAAACTTCTCCAGTGATTCCGGCAATTGTCTCCCTGCGTCCAGTCGCTTTTATTTTGATGGGCGTCGCTGTGGGTGATTTACCCATCTTGGCCATCATTGACTTCATGGCAGCATAGCCAGCCGTCATATCAATGACCTGTGAGCCGCTGATCATGTACAACTTGTCACCATTTTTTACCATCGCCATACTCATCCTGCCCTGAAACCAATATTCCGAGCGAATGTGGTCCATATCACGAAATTTAACCAACTGGGTATCTGCACCGTCAGTAATTTTATACTTCACCGTAACATCAGCAAAAGCAGTTTGCGTTACCATGATCGTTATCAATAAAAACAGCCCCCCAAACAGCACAGATCGCATCTTCAGGCCTCCTGTAAAAGTGGTAGATTCGCCAATGGCTAACGTTTCAGAACAAACAAAACCAAGTCAGTTATGTTTTCGACGCTATGATCATATCAGGAATATCTCTTGATCCTTAAGTAAAACTTCAGTTTAACGTGAAATCCACGCAGGGAGACAGCCGAATAATTAGAAGTTTGCCAGCATAGCCCTGTTGTTTTTCTTTATTGTCTTTGTTGACTAAATTAGTCATAATCCCCCTTTTCGTCGACTCTCAAATCAAGGAACGTTTTTTCAGATGAAAATAGCTATTATCGTGCGCAGCGAAACCCTGGACAAATGTACCGGCAAAGGCTGTCTGCAGGCCTACTTCCAGCGGCTCGATTCTTTTGCAACCTATGCTGATGATGTTCAGTTGATCGGATTTACCCAGGACGGCGGTGATCTGGAAAAGAAGATCAACAAACTCAAGGACCTCGGTGTTGATGTCGTGCATCTGTCCAGCTGCATTCGCGGCAAGAGCGACGCTTATGAAGCACTGGCAAGGCGCCTGTCACAGGATTTTGCCGTGGTCGGATATACCCACGGTAAATTTAACGGGCGAACGCGACAGGCGATCTGTCTGGATAAAGGTGGTGCGCAGGCCGGGACAAAAGAGCAAGCTGAAGACTGATTGAGGATTCTATGGCCTGATGGAGGAAGCCGCTTCTTGTCGTGAAGAAGTGTTCTTTCGACTACTCTGGGTGGCGTTTCGCTGACAGGGCTTCAAGGCCACGTAACAGCCATAGGCCATACAGAAACAGCGGTGCTTCGATCAGCACCGGGATCAGGTACATCAGCAAAGAAGGCTCTGCGGCTGCGACGGGTTCTGCACCCGCAGATATCAGGAATATGCCCAGGTCCCAGAGTCCGTGAATCAGGATGACCGGCCAGAGACTACCAAGACGCAAGCGCAGCGCCGCGACCCACACCCCGAACATGGCTGCCTGCACCGCCTGGGTGAACGCGGAGGGGAAATCCCCGGTCAGTAGACCATTTAGTGCGTGTATCGAGCCGAAGATTATCGCGGTGATCAGCACCGCAACACCGACAGCAAAGCGTGCCATTGCTCCATGCAGGAGCAGACCGCGGAACATCAACTCTTCAGATAGACCGACCAGCAAGGTATTGACGACGATGATTCCCAGCATCTGTGCCGGAGGCAGCCCCTTGACGGCGACCAGAGAGAAGAAGACGATGAGGAACAGAGCGGGCAGCCACAGCAGGCGCAGCTCTGATAGTGGCCGGGGGCACTGAAAACCCACTGTCTGCCACCAGCCAAGCCGTGCCACCATGACCATCAGGAACAAGGGCGCTACAACCAGCGCAAGGAGTATCTGGGTTGAAACCAGTTCGTTAAGGCTGGTGAGCTCGCCGCCCGCCTGCAACCACTCGCCGCTAATTACGATGAGGGTCCAGATGGGCCAGATGATGATGGCTGCCCGCCACGGGTTTGTTTTTTCCATCAAACGAAATCCCTCCAAAGGCAAACAAGAAAAAATAATCGTGCCTGAGCGCCGTTGATTCAGACTACCAGATCTTTACCCGATCCTTTTCATCCCGCCACATGGCATCGCCCGGTTCGATGTCGAAGGCGTTGAAGAAACCTGCCACATGCTGTGATGGCGCAAAGGTGCGATAAGGGGCGAAGGTATGGGCATCGGTTTCCACCAGCTGACGCACCAGACCATCCCGGCTTTTGCCGGCCCATAGCTGGGCCCAGGCAATAAAGCAGCGCTGCTGTGGTGTATAACCGTCAATTTTCCGGTTGGCCTCGGGGTGTTCTTTCAGATACGTGAGTAACCCTTGATAGGCCAGGGAGATACCTCCCACATCGGCCAGATTTTCGGTTATGGTCAGTTTCCCGTTCATGTGCAGACCGGGGAATATTTCGTAATCATTGGCCTGTGCAACCAGTATCTCGGTTTGCTTTACGAACTTGGCGGCATCCTCCTCGGTCCACCAGTCGCGAATAGTACCATCAGCGTCGTACAGTCGGCCGAAGCTGTCGAATCCGTGAGTTATCTCATGGCCGATGGCGGCACCTATTGAACAGTAGTTGACCGCTTCATCGAGGTTTTCATCAAAAAAAGGTGGTTGCAGAAAGGCTGCCGGGATCTCGATCTTGTTCCTGGGCGGGTTGTAGGCCGCGTTAATGTCGATCGGCAGCGTCGCACCCGCCTGGCTGAAATCGTCCTCTTTGACCGGCTGGCCAAGCTTGGTCAGGTCACGACGAACATCGAACGCGTTATAGCGCACGATGTTGCCAAAATAGTCATCACGCTTTATGTCAATGCGGGAATAGTCCGTCCATTCTTTGGGATAACCCACTTCGATGACCAGGCGGTCCAATTTGTCCACGGCGGCCTCACGGGTCGCCTTGCTCAACCAGGAGTTCTCTTCCAGACGCTGCCTGAAAATAGCCTTGATCGTTGTGACCATCGCCTCCACCCGCTTTTTTGTCTCCGGAGTAAAATACTCGTCGACATAGAGTTGAGACAACGGGTGGCCGAACAGCGTGGGCACCAGTGCCGTCACCTGCTCCGAACGGGGTCTCTTTTTTATTTCGCCGTAGCGTACCTTCATAAATGCGATTGTAGGTGCATCGAAGGCTGGGGTCAGGGCATTTTTTGTTTTCCTGAGCAAGTTCCAGCGTATGTAGGTTTTGATGTCAGCCAGAGAGGAATCCTTCAACATCTTATTCAATTCGACCAGCACTTTGCGATTGATGACGGTGACGGTGATTTTGTGGTCAGTGGGTAACCCGATGGTTTTGAAAAAGGTTTTCGTGTCAAAATTGGACAGCAGTGATTCCAGTTCCGCCATCGACATTTTCGTAAAGAGCTGCTTAGGATTTCTGCTTTCCACCGGTGTGAGCGTCTGATCAGCAAGTCGGGTCTCCATCTCCAGGATGGTTTGGGCCTGGCTCTTTGCCTTGTCGGCCGAAATACCGAGGAGCTCAAGATTGGCAGTAATATAGTGCAGGTAGGCATCGCGGATGTTTGCCTTGTCGGTACTCAGGTAATCTTCCCGTGAAGGCATCCCCAGATCGCCACCCGCTACTACCACCCCATAGACACTTCTATCATCGTTGTCGGTCATAACTCCGGCTGACAACACCACCGAGCCACCGGCCAGCAACTCGAATTGGCCCAAGGTCTTTGCCAATGCCTGAGGCGAGTCGATGGCGTCTATTTTTTGCAGGGCGGGCTTCAGCGGTTTGATCCCGAGCATTTTGAGCCGTTCTTCGTCCATTCCAGAAGCATAAAAGTCACCAACCTGCTGTAGCGGGCTCCCTTTTGGGGCTCCGGCACTCTTGGCAGCTGCCTGCTCAAGGATGTGCTGCAGCTGTTTCGAAACCTGCTCACTCAAGAGGTCGATCCCGGTTATGCGCAAGCGATCGTCTGGAATCTTGAGGCCCTCCAGCCAGCGCCCGGCAGAAAAGTGATAGAAGTCTTTCCCTGGGGCCACGGAAGGGTCCATCTTGTCGACGGAGAAACCTGTATTCGGGTTTTGAAACCTTTGTGCCTCTGGAGCGGCATGAACTGGTGAGGTTATCAATAGAATGGTGAGCCCCAGCATTGCAGAGAGCCGATGGATGTATTGAGCTGGCTTCATATTGCAAGGTCCTTCTGGCAAGGGGTGTGGTTGAACGTCCAAATTACAACGATAGCATCTCCGTTTATCGCCCGGCAATATACCGGCCACCTGTACAACCAATGGGGTCTACCATCGGATTTTGCAGATGGCGGGCCACTCCTTCAATCTGGTAAACTCTCCTTGACGGGGGTGTGGCTTATGGGGTCAGTGACTTGTTCTTTCAGGTTCACTTCAGCCTGAAATGCCGCCCCCGTCATTTGCATCA
>JAJRWH010000004.1 GCA_024276935.1 Deltaproteobacteria bacterium | reverse complement strand
TGTCATAACGGCAGTACCGCCACCGGTAAATCGGCCCAGCATATCCAGTCTTCGACAAACTGCGACAGTTGTCATGTAACAACCAGCTGGACCCAGGTAAATGTCGATCATACTGGGGTGACCGGCAACTGCGTCAGTTGCCACAATGGCAGCAAAGCAACCGGCAAACCGGCTGCGCATATCTCATCGTCCACCAGTTGTGAAAGCTGTCATGTCACCAGCGGCTGGTTGGAGGTGCGGATGGACCATACCGCCGCCAGTGGAACCTGTGTCAGCTGTCATAACGGCAGTACCGCCACCGGTAAATCTGCCCAGCATATTCAGTCTTCGACAAACTGTGACAGTTGCCATGTAACAACCGGCTGGACCCAGGTGAATGTTGATCATAGTGCGGTCAGTGGCAGCTGTGATTATTGTCACAATGGCAGCACCGCTACCGGTAAACCATCCAATCATGTTCAGACTTCGGCTCAGTGCGAGGTCTGTCATTCGACTCTGGCCTGGCTACCCGCCAGCTTTGATCATAGTAATGCTGCGGGGTCCTGTTCCAATTGCCATAACGGGACAACGGCAACGGGCAAGGGAAGCGGACATTTTACAACCAGTCTGCAATGTGATGATTGCCATAGCACCAGCCGCTGGACATCAATCCGTTTTACCCACACCGGCGGTAATTATCCGGGCGATCATCGTTCTCAGGTTGGTTGTCTCGATTGTCATCGAGGTAACAGCCAAAATCCGACCTGGCGCAACAGTGCCTACCAGCCGGATTGCGCCGGGTGTCATGCGGGTGATTTCAAGTCTGGCCCCCACAAGAAGATCAAGGATGGCACGAAGTATACGGTGAGTGAACTGCGTAATTGTGCGGGCTCCTGTCATATCTACACCGATAGTTCACTGACAACGATTGATAAAACCCGCAATCGTAAACATCGCCCGAACGGGGAGTTCTAAACTGATGACGATCAAAATATTCTGTAGTCTGTTACTGCTGCTGGTTTTCGTCGTTCCTTTGTCTGCCCAGCCCCCACGGAGCCAGGTTCTGGGCGATGTTGGATTTGTTGAACTTGCCGAAGCGGCTGAAGTTCGGGTTGCGTTCAATTTTCCGGTGCGATATATCAGCCATTTTCCCAACCGAACCGGAGACGAATTACGGATCAAGTTGTCTCCCATTGCGATTGCCGAAGTTGACCGCAAGGCCCTTTTTCATCGGGAATCCTATATTCCTCGCAAACCAAATCTGGCAGGTATTTCAGAAATCCTTTACGAAGGGGATACCTTTTCAGGTTTGTATCTGACGATCTATTTCCGTGGAATTGCGAGCTGGCAGGTTGTGCAGGGAGGAGATTATCGCAGTTTGCAGATCCGGGTGCTGACACCCTTTCCGACGATTCCAGAGGAGGGAAGAGGTGAATAGCAGGAACCACTCCATTGTTCTGTTCTGTTCCTTGTTTCTGGTGCTTCTGCACGTGACTTCGGCGAGTGCCTTAACCCGGGTCATCGAAGAGGTTGATCTTGTGCCAACAGCCAGTGGCACCGAGATTCAGATCAGGTTCAATCTTCCTTTACGCTATGTCACCCATGCACCCGCCCAAAAAGGCAAGCTGCTGCAGGTTGAGATGCGCTCACTTTTTTCATCCGTTGATCTGGTAGAACTGACCGGGCGCAAGGTTTTCAGCTGGCAGCCCTCGGCAGCAAATCCCTTAAGAACCCTGACCTATGAGGGGGATAATCCAGGCGGACCCCAGTTGCTGCTTGAATTCACTCGTGTTGTCGAGTATCGCTTCAAGGGGGGGAGCGATCCTCTCAGGTTGACCATTTTACTGCGGACACCGACAAGCCCGGCCTATGCGCAACCAAAGGTACGTCCAGGCAAAGATGTTGCGGTTAAAGAATCCTCGGGGACCGGTGCAGGTCGCGTGACCGCAGTCGATCTGTCTTTTCCCTACGCGATCAATCTTGAGTCGGCACTTAAGCCCGTGCGGACGCAGCTTCCGGAGTCACGAGCTGATTTACGTCAGTACCGACTCTATACAACAGAGGTGATGACAAATGGACAAAAGTGGCACCGCTTGAGGCTTGGTTTCTTTGCCGATAAAAAGAGTGCTCACAAGGTGATGTTGTCACTTAAAAAAGAGTTTCCTGATGCCTGGCTGACCAGAACGACAGTCAGTGAGCGGCAGAATTCAGCAAAGGTGGCGTTGTTTGAACCCTATATCGACGAAAACAAGCAACGAACCTTACCTGAAAAACCAGCAGACACAAGGACCCTGCCAGTACTGTCTGCAGAGCGTCGGCAACAACTGCTGGACCAGGCCGAGGCCAGTATGGTCGCTGGTGATTACCAGCGAGCGGCTCTTCTGTATACCGGATTACTTCGTGCTGAAGATGCCGCAACCCGACAGCTGGCCCAGGAGTATCTGGGGCTGGCTCGCGACCGGGGCAATCAGCTGGCACATGCCAAGGCCGAATATGAAAAGTATTTGCAGCTTTATCCCGAAGGTGAGGGCGCGGCACGAGTCCGGCAGCGACTGACGGCCCTTGTGACAGCCCGCAGTGCCCCCAGAAGTCCTTTACGCAAAGCTCGTCAACAACAGGCAGGTGCACGTTGGTCCCATGAAGTTTATGGCAGTTTTTCACAATTTTATTATCGCGACAGTTTGACAACCGAAGATGAAACCTTGCTTGCCCAGTCGACGCTGCGGACTGATCTTGATTTCAATACCCGATCACGCAGTGAAAAACTTGATATTCGAACCACTTTTATCGGTGGTCTGGAAAATGATTTTCGTGAGGGGGGTGATGACGAGTTGCGGGTCAGTTCCTTCTATCTTGATCTGGCAGCCCGTGGCCCCGAACTTTCTGTCCGTCTGGGACGGCAGTCCCGTAGTCGTGGTGGAGTACTTGGCCGTTTTGATGGCGCCCTGGCAAGCTGGCAGATCAGCGAGCGGGTCGGTGCCAGCCTGGTGGGAGGATTTCCGGTGGCATCGACCCGTGATACAGGGATTGATACGGATCGCCCTCTTTACGGTCTCAGCTTCGATCTGGGAACCTTTGCCAACCGCTGGGATATCAATCTGTTTTTTATCAATCAGCAGGTTGACAGTTTGACAGACCGGCGTGCGGTCGGGGGGGAGGTTCGCTATTATGAACCGACGCGATCCTTTTTCACCCTGCTCGATTACGATATTTTCTACGATCAGCTGAATACCGCTTTGTTCAATGGCAATTTACGTCTGACCGACGGAACAACTCTGACCCTGTCGGCGGACTATCGCAACAGTCCGATTTTGACAACCAGCAATGCGCTTCAGAGCCAGACAACCGACAGCATTTCTGCGTTGCGTGATCTGTTTACGACCGAAGAGATTTATCAACTGGCCCGTGACAGAACGGCAATCAGCCAGACCTATACCCTGGGGGCGACCCATCCTTTAAATGCCAAACTTCAGGTCAGCGGGGATTTTTCGGTTTCCCGGTTTGGTGCCACTCCGGCCTCAGGTGGAGTGGATGCGGTTGCCGGAACCGGCAATATGTTTTTTTACTCGTTGCAGTTGATTGGGAGCAGTCTGATCAAACAGGGAGATATTGCCATTATCGGCCTGCGTTATTCCGATACCAATACCTCGGCGACCTGGGCCTTGAATCTCAATACCCGCTATCCTCTGACCCGGCAGTTGCGCGTCAACCCGAAAATGCTGGTTGATTATCGGACCAACAATGATGATTCCGGCCATCGCTGGCGATTCAGGCCTCTGTTGCGAATCGAATATCGCTGGAAAAGACGCTTGCATTTTGAGTTCGAAGGCGGTGGTGAATGGATCAATGAAACGGTTTCCGGGGTCAGTTCTCAAAGTCGGGATTATTTCTTTACCTTGGGCTACCGGGTCGATTTTTAGCGGTTTGACTCAGGTCATGGATCAGAGCAGAGAAAAATGTTTAAATCTGCACCATGATGAGAAAAATTCTGATTAAAACTGACCGGTTAAGGACGCAGTTGTGGTTGCGACTGCTGGTGCAGTGGGCGCTCTTTTTCTGGTGCCTGCTGCTTGGGATTCAACTGGGACTTTTCGTCCGCCATTTTCAATCTGGTGGGAATGCTCCCTATTATCCACGTTATCCGGGGGTTGAAGCTTTTTTACCTATCGGGGCCCTGGTCAGTTTGAAAAACTGGCTGTTCAATGGCCAGATTGACCCGGTACACCCGGCAGCTCTGGTGCTATTTCTAACCTTTTTGGCCCTGGCGTTGTTGAGCCGAAAATCGTTTTGTTCCTGGTTTTGTACGGTCGGAACGATTGAAGAGGTCTTGTGGAAAATCGGGCAGAGACTTTGGGGGCGGCTCTGGCAGCCCTGGTTCTGGTTGGACAGGTTGCTGCAGAGTCTTAAATATATGCTGCTGATTTTTTTCATCAAATTGATTGTGCTGGATATGCCGCTTGCTGCGGTAAGGGGATTTCTTGCCGCGCCCTATTGGGCTATGGCCGATATCAAGATGCTCCATTTTTTTGTGAGCCTGGCCGGGATTCCGTTGGTGACAATTGTGCTGCTGCTGGTCCTGTCACTCTTTTTTCGCAATCCCTGGTGTCGTTATCTTTGTCCCTATGGGGCCTTGCTTGGAATTTTGTCTTTTTTCAGCCCGGCCCGGATTCGGCGAGACCCTGCCGTCTGCATCGATTGCGGGACCTGTAGCAAGGTCTGCCCGGCACGTTTGCCGGTCGACAAAAAGATCCAGATACTCTCACCTGAGTGTACCGGTTGTCTGACCTGTGTTGAGAACTGTCCCCAAACAGGTGCCCTGGCAATGGCTGTTTTTAAACGACCGCTGCCAAAGTGGGTTTTCCCTCTTCTGGTTGTGGGGATTTTTGCTTCTGGAGTGAGCGCGGGGATGCTGAGTGGTCATTGGCAGACGTCACTGAGTTATGCTGATTATCGGCGGTTGATTCCCCTGGTGCCGATGTTGGGTCACTAGGAAAAACGATCTGCGTTGCGATTGCGGTCTCGAAAGCGTTTTTCAACATCCTGCTGATGCCGGAATAATGTTGCTGACGGGATTGCCTGCGGTGAAGCCCCGCGGTTATGATGAAAAGATGAAACCGATACTGATTCTGAAAACCGGCAGCACTTTTTCCGAACTGATGTATGAGGCGGGTGATTTTGAGGATTGGATCATTGCCGCCAGTGGCGAAACGCCAGGAGTTTTTACTGTTGCCGACGGGATAGATGAAACGCTTCCGGCACTTGAGCAATTGTCAGGGATTATCGTAACCGGTTCACACCGGATGGTTTCTGAAGGTGGCAGACGGGTAGAACTTTGGTCGCAATTGATGCGAGATGCGGTTGTTGTTCGGTTGCCGGTTCTGGGGATCTGTTACGGGCATCAACTGCTGGCCCAGGCTTTGGGGGGGCGTGTTGCCAACCATCCTCAAGGGATAGAGTTGGGGCAGGTAACCATTGAAATGGCTGCTGCCGCCAGGGATGATGCCCTTTTTTCTGTGTTGCCCGCTCGTTTTTCGGCCTATGCGTCTCATCTCCAATCGATTATTGAATTGCCTCCCGGAGCCTTTGTTTACGGGGCGAATAATTACGAGCCCTATCATGCGGTACGTTTTGCCCCGGCGGCCTGGGGGGTGCAATTTCATCCCGAGTTCAATCAACAGATCATGCGGGCCTATATCCAGCGTCATCGTCCTCTTCTGGCCGACGATCAGACCATGGAAGCTCTGGCGGACAAAGTGACTCCACTGCCAGATGCCGGGGCTCTTTTACAAGAATTTTGCCGCCTGACCTGCAGGTTTCAGAAGCGCATTGTCGATTGTTGACCTGTTTTGAGATAATTCTTGACAGTCACTGACAGCTTGGTTATCGTGCGGGAAACAAAGGAGTTTTAATAATGTTTCGTCTTCTGGTACCAATCGTTCTGCTGCTAGTCGTCGTCGTTAACAGACGACTCGTGTTGCCCTGAACTGATTGCTGCCAGCATCAAATAAGGGAAAGCGCGGGATCGAAAGCCCGCAGCCTTCCTGGATCGTTAATGAAGGCCTCGGGCAATCCCCCGGGGCCTTTTTATTTTTGTTGATAACTTACGCCTGAATCAGGTTTCAGATGCAGCGTTGAATTGTAAATTCGTGTGGATCTCAAAAGTGGGGTCGAGGAGACAGCAATGAAAATTGGAGCCGAAATTTTACTGGACTGCTTGAAAAAAGAAGGGGTTGATACCATTTTTGGTTATCCTGGAGCAAGAACCCTGCTGGTGCATGATGCCCTGATGGGAGATCGGGATCTGCGTCATATTCTGGTGCGTCACGAACAGGGCGCAGCACATGCGGCGGATGGTTATGCGCGGACTACCGGCAAGGTTGGGGTTTGTCTGACAACCTCGGGACCGGGGGCGACCAACCTGGTCACCGGCATCGCCACCGCTTTTATGGATTCTGTCCCGATGGTTGCCCTGACCTGTCAGGTTACGACCGCCGATATAGGAAATGATGCCTTTCAGGAGGCAGATATGGCCGGGATTTCCCGTCCAATTACCAAGCATAATTACGTGGTGACCGACGTGCGTGACCTGGCCCGGATCATACGGGAAGCCTTTCATATCGCCCGCACCCGGCGTCCCGGCCCGGTTCTGGTTGACCTGCCAAGTGATGTTCTGGCGGCAAAATGCAAGGGGGAGATCCCCGACCAGGTCAAGCGACGCGGGTATCAGGAAAAACCCGCAGCCAATGCCAAGCAATTTGTCAAAGCAGCCGCCCTGATTAACAAGGCCAAAAAACCACTGCTTTATGTTGGGGGTGGAATCACGCTCTCAGGCAGTGCTGACAAAATGTGTGCCCTGGCTGAAAAGGCCGGAATCCCGGTCACCCATACCCTGATGGGGATTGGAGTCATCGACACAAAATCACCGTTGTCAGTCGGGATGCTCGGCATGTACGGAGCCTGGTATGCCAACATGGCCGTCAGTGAATGTGATTGCCTGATTGCCATCGGAGTGCGTTTTGATGATCGGGTGACTGGCAAGGTCGATACCTTTGCCCGCAAGGCCAAAATCATCCATATTGATATCGATCCTTCAAGTATTTTTAAAGTGGTAGCTGATGGCCTGCCGATTGTCTGTGATGCCACCGAAGCGCTCGAAAAACTGCTCGAACTGGTTGAACCGAATGAACATCCGCAATGGCTTGCCGAGATTGATGCCTGGAAAGAAAAAGGGCCTTTGCCACGCCCACAGCGCAACCATCTGGTGCCGCATGAAGTCATGGAGGCAATTGAACAGGTCTGCGGAGACAGTCCGGTTGTCGCTTCGGATGTCGGATTGTCACAAATGTGGACCGCCAATTACCTGCCTTTCAGCGGCCCACGTCAGTACATCACCAGTGGTGGTCTGGGAACCATGGGATTTGCCCTGCCCGCAGCGATGGGGGCGGCCATGGGCAACAAAGACCGTCCTATTTTTGCCATCAATGGTGACGGGGCCTTTCAGATGAACTGTCAGGAACTGGCCACCTGCGCCCAGTACCGAATACCGGTCAAGTGCATCATTCTCAACAATGGCAAGCTGGGGATGGTGCGCCAGTTTCAGAAGGTTTTTCTTGAATCAAGGTTTGCGTCAACCTGCCTGGGACCACCGGTCGATTTTTGCATGATTGCCCGAGGTTTTGGCGTCAAGGCCCTGCGTGCCACTGGCAAAGAAGATCTTGCCGCAGTTCTCAAAGAAGCCATAATGGTTAACGGACCCGTAGTCATCGATGTTCCCATTCATCCTGATTGCTACTCTTTTCCCATGGTACCGCCCGGACGTAAAGCGACCGAGATGATTTTTGATGCCGATGACTGGGAGGGCTGATAAACTCTGAACAGATTGACGTATTCCATTTGAAAGTTGGTACGCAGCAGGTTTTCGGGGCGGGGATGACATTGTATTCCCCGCCCCGAAGGCGATGCACTTCTGTTTAATAGTGTTGGGTGAAGTAACGCAGGGACTGCCACGCAAAAATGGCAATAGGCCACATTGTCTTTTTCTGTTCTTACTTGCAATCTCGGCGTATTAAGTCTGAGTGTTTTTCATCCTGCCTTTTTCAAACGAAAAGGGATTGTTGCTCTTGAATATGTTACGCGCCTTTTCTATCTCCGTGGCATCAAACTGTTTCAATATTGCCGCTCCGGGGTTCAGGTAGTTTAGATAGCCGAGTGCTTTCATCCTTTCGCTGTCCGATTCTGCATATCTGGCCAGAAAGAAATATGGCCAGGAAACAGTTAGGTCCTTGT
>JAJRWH010000105.1 GCA_024276935.1 Deltaproteobacteria bacterium | reverse complement strand
TTGCTTTTGTTTGGGTGCAGGTAGCCGTTGTTACCGAACCCATGCGACAGAAATAGAAAAGCCATTTTTTGCTTACTTTTTGAGGGCTTGGTCAAAAAGTAAGGCGCCTGTCGGGGCGCAACCCGACGGTTTCTGCTTTTGTTTTTGACTGAGTCATCAAAAGCTCCAGGAAAGTAAATAACGATGAAGTTTGTAGATCAGGTATTGATCGAAGCCCGCTCCGGTGACGGCGGTCGGGGTTGTGTCTCATTCCGGCGTGAAAAATTCATCCCCAAGGGCGGTCCCGACGGTGGCGACGGTGGTCGCGGCGGTGATATCTACTTTGTGGTCGACAGCAGCCTGACCACTCTGCTCGATTTTCGTTACCAGCGCCATCATCGGGCCAAAAACGGGGCACCGGGGCTTGGTAAGAATATGCATGGCAAGAGTGGAGACGATCTCTACCTGCATGTCCCGCCGGGAACCCTTGTCTATGATGACGAGAGTGGCGAAAAGTTACTGGATCTGACAGAGTCCGAGCAACAGGTTCTTTTTCTCAAGGGGGGCCAGGGCGGCCGAGGTAATGCCCGTTTTGCCACCAGTACCAATCGCGCTCCGCGTCACGCTCAACCTGGAATTCCCGGTGAGGTCAGACAGTTGCGCCTTGAACTGAAACTGTTGGCTGATGTGGGGTTGATCGGTCTGCCGAATGCCGGGAAATCGACACTTATTTCGGTGATTTCTGCGGCAAAACCGAAAATTGCCGACTATCCCTTTACGACTCTGACCCCTAATCTGGGAGTGGTCGACCTGGGCGACCGGACTATGGTTGTGGCCGATATTCCGGGCCTGATTGAGGGCGCAAGTGAAGGGCAGGGGCTTGGTACCCGTTTTCTGCGTCATGTAGAGCGAACCGATCTTTTTTTGCATCTGGTCGATCTCAGTACGTTACAGCAGGGTGATCCACTCGAAAACTTTGCCCTGATCAATCAAGAACTTGAACGCTACGATACCGGGTTGGCGCGCAAGCCACAGCTGGTCGTCTTCAACAAAATTGATATTCCCGAGGTTCGTCAGCAGGCCGAAGAACTGAAGCCTGAGTTTGAGGCCATGGGCCATGAGGTTTTTCTGGTCTCGGCAGTCAGTCGAGAAGGGGTCAAGGAGCTGGTTCGGGCGGCAGCCGCCCGCCTGACAGAATGGCGTGAGCAGTAGGGGGCAGTTTTCGGGGATGGTTATTCCTGCCGTTGACAGCTTTAGAATGTAAAGGCTAGTATTTTCAACTTGTTGATTGGGCCCCTCGCGGATGAAAGATTTCATGTGATGAACGAAGGACGTCAAGACATATTGAGTCGACTCAAGCGTGTCGTGATCAAGATTGGCAGTGGGGTTATTTCGTCGGACGAGGGGCTCGATGAGGTCATGATCAGCCGATTGACTGAGGATATCTGCGATCTGCGCGACCGGGGTGTCGAGGTGATTCTGGTCTCTTCGGGGGCCGTTTCCGCCGGGCGCTGTTCTCTTGGTATCGAAGGACGACCACAGACAATCCCCCAGAAACAGGCGGCAGCAGCAATCGGCCAGCCGCGGATCATGCGGGCCTATAAAGAGGTTTTCAAACGGCGCCAGAGGGTTGCAGCTCAGGTTCTGTTGACGCGGGATGATTTGTCCAACCGCCGCCGTTATCTGAATGCACATAACACCCTCGACACCTTGCTCGAATACGGGGTGACCCCCATTGTCAATGAAAACGACACCGTGGTGGTTGAAGAAATCAGGTTTGGTGACAACGATAACCTGTCGGCCCTGGTTGCCAGTCTGATGGCTGCCGACCTGCTCCTGATTCTTTCAGATGTCGATGGTTTTTACAGTGGTGATCCGGGGTGTGACGAGCAGGCCCGGCTTTTGCCACTTGTTGAGCGGATAACCCCTGAAATTGAAGCCATGGCAGGAATCTCGCGCGGTTCACTGGGAACCGGAGGGATGTTGACCAAACTTCAGGCGGCACAAAAGGCTGGTCTGGCCGGTGTTCCGACCCTGATCGTGAATGGCCGGACAGAGGGTGTGCTGGAAAAGGTCGTGCAGGGACAGGCTCTGGGCAGTCTGTTTCTGGCTTCAGCCTCAAAGCTCAACGCACGTAAGCGTTGGATTGCTCTGTCGATGCAGCCTAACGGAAAAATATTTCTTGATGAGGGTGCCGTTCGGGCTGTTGTTGAGGCTGGAAAAAGTTTGCTGCCGACCGGAATTATCCGTGTCGAGGGCGAATTCGGACGGGGTGATGCGGTCCATATCTGTGATCGCCATGGCGATCCTTTTGCTATTGGGGTTGCCAATTACACCGGAAGTGAGCTGGAGCAGATCAAGGGGCACCGTTGCGCTGAGATCGAAAGTATTCTTGGTTATCAGTATAAGGACGAAGCGGTTTATCGGGACAACCTTGTTCTGATCCGTGACACTGCCGAGGAGATCGAAGTATGAGTATTGCTGGCGAAATGCTGGAACTGGCCAATCATGCCCGTGAGGCTTCGCGAATTATTGCCGGGCTCTCGTCAGGGGTCAAAAACGAGCTGTTGCAAAGGATGGCCACAAGCCTTGAGGAAAATGCGTCTGCATTGCAGCAGGCCAATGCTCTGGATTTGCAGGCCGGGCGCGACAAGGGAATGGCGGCAGCGATGCTGGATCGCCTTGCGTTGACCGACCAGGTGATCAGTTCAATGGCTGAGGGATTGCGTGAGGTTGCCGCACTTCCCGATCCTGTAGGTGAAGTCACCGGGATGTGGGTTCGACCCAATGGAATCCGGGTCGGACGGCAGCGGATTCCGTTGGGAGTGATCGGAATCGTCTATGAATCGCGTCCCAATGTTACGGCAGATGCCGCCGGTCTCTGTCTGAAAAGTGGCAATGCGGTGATTTTGCGGGGCGGCTCAGAAGCGATCCATTCCAATCGGGCGATTGGTCAGGTTTTGCAGCAGGCAATTTCTGATATGAATTTGCCCGCTGCGGCCTTGCAGGTGGTGACAACCAGCGACCGTCGCGCTGTTACCGAATTGCTCAAACTTGAAGAACAGATCGATCTGATCATCCCGCGCGGAGGAGAAGGGCTGATTCGGTTTGTCAGTGAAAATTCACGGATTCCGGTCATCAAACATTATAAGGGTGTTTGCCATACCTATGTTGATGCCGCGGCTGATTTTGCGATGGCAGAAAGGATCTGTCTGAACGAAAAGGTTCAGCGGCCCGGGGTCTGTAATGCTCTGGAGACCCTGCTGGTTCATCGTGATGCCGCTGCAGTTTTTCTGCCGCAGATTGCAACCGCACTGACGAAAGCCGGAGTTGAGCTGCGAGGATGTGAGGCTGCCTGTAAAATCGTACCGGAAATGACGCCGGCGACTGAAGAGGACTGGTTTGCCGAATACCTGGATCTGATTCTGGCGGTCAAGGTGGTTGATGGATTTGAAGCCGCTCGTGACCATATCAACCGTTATGGTTCTTTGCATACCGAAACCATAGTGACTTGTGATTATGCAATGGCGCAACGTTTTCTGCGCGAAATCAATTCCAGTGTCGTGATGGTTAACGCCTCATCGCGGTTTTCTGATGGCGGACAACTCGGATTGGGAGCAGAGATCGGCATCTCAACCACCAAGTTGCACTCCTTTGGCCCCATGGGACTTGAAGATCTGACCCCCCGCAAGTTCATCGTGCTGGGTGATGGTCAGATTCGCGAGTAGTTTCAACCTTGCAGACAGTGAAGAAGGTCGGCATTCTCGGCGGAACATTCAACCCGATCCATAACGGGCATCTGCACATTGCTGCCGAAGTCTGCCGGAGCTGCGCTCTCGATCAGGTCTGGTTCATGCCAGCCTGTCAACCCCCGCACAAGGAACTGGCCGATGCCGTTCCGTTTGCACATCGGCTGGCCATGGTCGAAGTTGCCATTGCACCTTTTTCGGCATTTGCTGCCTGTGATCTGGAAGGCCGCCGGGGCGGACGCAGTTATTCGGTACAGACCGTTGAAAAGCTGCGCCAACTTTACCCCGCCAGCGAATTCACTTTTATTATGGGGCTTGATTCCTTTGCCGAAATCGGGTTGTGGAAATCCTATGCCCGTCTCTTTGATCTTTGTCACATTGCCGTTGCCGCCAGGCCCGGTTTTGACGGTGATCTGCAGCAGCTGCTTCCTGTTGCGGTGGCAGACCGCTTCTGCTATGATGCCGACGCTCTGAAACTGTGCGGACCGTCGGGCTTTTCTGTTCAACTGGTCAAGCAGACAGCGGTCGACGTTTCATCAACCGAAATCCGTAATCGCGTTGCTGATGGCGAGCCAGTCGCTGGCCTGATTCCATCAGCCGTTGAGAACTATATTTATCAGCATCAGCTTTACCGGCAGAAATCTGCCGGGAGATAAAGGACCCGTCTTTGGACGCCGAAAAGAATGCCCTTAAAGCTGTCGATCTGGCTCTCGAAAAAAAGGCCTATGATCTGCAGTTGTTGAATGTACAGGAACTCTCCACCCTGACCGATTATCTGCTGATTGCCTCCGGTCGTTCTGACCGTCAGGTTCAGGCGATTGCCGAGTCGATTCGCCTTGGTTTCAAGGCACAGGGATTGTTTCCTCTGGCGACCGAAGGAGTCGATGAGGGGCACTGGGCGCTGCTCGACTACGGCGATTTCATGGTCCATATTTTTCAACCGTCGGTTCGCTCGTTTTACGACCTGGAAGGTCTCTGGAGCGAAGCTCCGTTGGTTCCTCTGGCGGATACCGGGGTCGCATGAAGTTTCGTCTGGTTTGTGTCGGTCGGCTTTCTGAAGACTGGCTCAAGCAGGGGGTTGCCGAGTATCTCAAGCGGCTGCAACGGCACTATACGGTTGAAATTGTCGAAATGAAGGAAGAGCAGGGGCAGCAGAAGGATGTTGCCGGACTGCTGCGCCGCGAGGGGGCCCGAATTCTTGAGCGTATTCCGGCGGATGCCCTGGTTATCGTCCTGGATGAACGGGGAAAGCTGCTTGGTTCCGAGGAACTCGCGGCACGCCTGGAGGACGAAATGCTTCATGGCGGACGCGACTGGTGCCTGGTGATAGGTGGTCCCTACGGGCTGGATTCTGCGGTACGACAACGGGCGGACCTGTTGCTGTCCCTGTCAAAAATGACCTTGACTCATCAGATGGCGCGCCTGTTGTTGCTGGAACAGATTTATCGCAGTGGTACGATTATTCGCAATGAGCCATATCACAATCGTTGAAAAGCAGGGAGGGTAGATAGCGTACAATGGAACCGGAAGAGATAGAACAGGCCCGTGAGAGGCTGTTGAAGATGCGCGAGCAACTTCTTGATGATGCGGCCAGGGCCTATGCAGAATCGCAAACGCTGGGCAAGGATGGCGTACCGGATATCGGTGACATGTCGTCCAACAGCTACAATCAGGAAGTCTTGATGAATCTCAGCAACGCTCAACGGCGTGCTGCGGCTGATATTGACGCGGCTCTTGAGCGGATTGCTGGTGGGGTTTATGGCCTTTGCGCCCGGTGTGAAGAAGAAATTCCGGCCCGGCGTATGGAGGTTCGTCCCTTTTCGCGCTATTGTGTGGAATGCAAGTCCGAAGTTGAGAAGTACGGCGAATAGCCACTGTAGCGGCAGCTGAACTCTCGGTTGCCACCCTTGTACATAATGCCTGCCACAGAAATGTTGCAGGTCATCCGCCCGTTCTGGCAGAACGGGTTCGGGGAGAAGGCCATGATCGTTATTGCTCTGTTCATGTTTGTTTTTGTCCTCTTTGCTCTCTTTTTCCTCTATTTCTGGGGGATCAATCCGGGGGACATGACGGTTTTCTTTACCTCGGACCAGAGTTTTACCTTCCCGACACCAATTTTTCTGATTGCTGCTGTTCTCCTGGGCCTGTTGCTGGGTAACGGGGTCCATATCCTTAGCCTGCTCGGACGCTCTCTTTCCAGCTGGCGCGGTGCCCGTCATCAGAAACGCAACGAAGAGACGATCAGTATCTATCGCAAAGGTGTTGGCCGTCTTCTCTCCGGTGATTTGAAAAAAGCCCGGACCCTGTTGCAAAAGGCCCTTGACCGCGACCGTAAGCGGGTCGATATCCATCTGGCCCTGGCGAATGTTGCCGAGCAGGAAGGCAAAAGTCAGGAAGCGATTGACCTGCTTCTCAAGGCTCGTGACCTCGAACCAAAAGGGATTGAGGTACTGTTCAAGCTGGCCACAGTTTATCGTGCTGCCGGACGGATTGAAGATGCGGTCGAAACCTACCGTAGTCTGATTGCAACTGACGGTGAAAATCGCAAGGCACTCAGAGCCTTACGTGATCTTCAGGTTGAGCGTCAGGAATGGGACGACGCTCTGGCATTACAGAAACGGATCATCAAAGCCGCCGCTGGTGGTGGCAAGATTACCGCTGAAAAACAGTTGTTGCACCAGTTGCGCTATGAAATTGCTCTACGCGATTTCAAAAAGGGTGAGGTTGAACAGGCCATAGCCGCTTTTGAAGAGTTGAGCAAAGAAGAAAAGGTCGCAACTCCGGCGCGGGTTTCGTTGGGCGACGCCTATCTGCAAAAAGGCGAGATCGAGAAGGCCGCCGAGGTTTTTCAGGCAGGTTATCTGGCTGAAAAACGCAGCGTGTTTCTGGCCCGCCTTGAAGATTGCTATATGCAGGCGGAAGACCCTTCAGGGCTGCTCGGTTTTTATCGTCAGCAGTTGCGTGAGAATGGTGATGATCTGTTGTTGAGATTGTACTTTGGTCGTTTTTGTCTGCGGATAGAAATGGTTGATGAGGCCATTGAGCAATTGCATGCGGTCGAAAGTTCAGGCATTGATTTTCCGCAGCTTCATTTGTTGCTGGCAGAAGCCAATCGGCGGCGTGAGCAGATTGATGAAGCGCTGCAGGAATATCGCCTGGCGCTTAAAATCGATAATCATCTCAAATTGGGTTTTGTCTGTGAAAAATGTGGAACAGAAAGCAGTAACTGGCAAAGCCGCTGTGAGAGTTGTGGTGCGTTCGACAGTTTGGTTCTTCCTGAACGTCAGCAGATTCAACAGGGGCGTCCGCAGTTGCAGATGGCGATTCCTCACGGCCAGCGCGAGGTTTGAACTTGTCTGTAAAGCCAGTGGTGATGATGATTCTCGATGGCTGGGGGATCAGTGACAGCTGTGATGCCAATGCCGCCTGTCTGGCCCGAACGCCCCACCTGGATCGCCTGCAGAGGGATTATCCTACCAGCAAACTGGGTGCTTCCGGCCTGGACGTCGGTCTGCCTGACGGGCAGATGGGCAACTCTGAAGTGGGTCATCTCAATATTGGTGCCGGACGGATTGTCTACCAGGACCTGACCCGGATCAGCCGTGCCATTGATGACGGTTCTTTTTTTGATAATCATGAACTGGTGCAACTCTGTCGTCGTCTGGCGGCCTCTGGTGGTACTCTTCACCTGCTGGGTCTGCTGTCTGATGGCGGGGTCCATTCTCATAACAGCCATCTTTATGCTCTGCTGCGGCTGGCACGCCAGACCCGGGTCAGCCAGGTTTGTATCCACGCTATTCTCGATGGCCGTGATACCCCACCACGCAGTGGCGCCACTTACCTGAACGACCTCGAAAAAGAGATTGCTGCCGTTGGTATCGGACGCATTGCGACCCTGACTGGCCGTTACTGGACGATGGACCGTGACCAGCGTTGGGACCGGGTTGAGCGCGGATATCAGGTTATGACAGCGGCAGAGGGGCAGGCCGCTGCAACAGCTGCCGAGGCGATTGAAGCCTCTTACGCTGCGGATAAGGGTGATGAGTTTGTTGAGCCCTGGGTTATTGACGGGGGGGGCAATATTGAAGAGGGTGATGGTGTCATCTTTTTCAACTTTCGCGCTGATCGCGCCCGCGAAATTACACGTGCCCTGACCGAAGAAAATTTTACCGGTTTCACCCGTCGGCAGAAAATCCCTCTAGAAGGTTTTGTCTGTCTGACCGAATATGATGAGTCTTTTGACCTTCCCGTTGCATTCAAACCGGAAAGCTATCCCAATATTCTCGCCGAGGTGGTGTCGGCTGCCGGACGTCGTCAGCTACGCATAGCCGAGACCGAAAAGTATGCCCATGTCACGTTCTTTTTCAATGGCGGGGTCGAAGAACCCTTTGTCGGGGAAGATCGGGTGCTGATCCCCTCCCCGAAGAAAGTGGCGACCTACGATCTGCAACCGGAAATGAGTGCCGCCGAAGTGACTGACACCTTGTTGCAGCAGATTGATACGGCTGATTATGATCTGATAATCGTCAACTACGCCAATTGCGACATGGTTGGCCATACGGGCGATCTTGAAGCGGCAATCAAAGCGGTTGAAACGGTTGATCATTGCGTGCAACAGGTTGTCACACGAGTTCTGGAGGTCGGTGGCGCATTACTGATCAGTGCTGATCACGGTAACTGTGAGCAGATGCGTGATGCTTCAGGCGGGCCTCATACTGCCCATACCAGCAACCCTGTTGCACTGATTTATGTTGATCAGGAAAAAAAACGTACGCTTAAAGACGGCATCCTTGCCGATCTGGCTCCCAGCCTGCTCGATCTTCTTGACCTTCCGGTCCCACCTCAGATGACCGGTTGCAGTTTACTGGTGTAGGCGGGTTCGGTGCGGGGAGGGGGGATGTCAGGTGTCTATCGTCAACTTTCCGCCCTGTTTGATCTGTTCTTCCCCCCGGCATGTCCTGTTTGTCTGAGCTCTCTGTCGTCATCAGCAGATCCTTTTTGTTCCGCCTGCAGCGCAACAATCGTTCCGTTACCAACCGGGCGTTGCAGTTGCTGCGCCCTGCCTTTCCCCAACGCCAACAGCAGTCGTCATCTTTGTGTCGACTGTTGTCGACAGGCACCATCATTTTCGGCTGTTTTTGCTGCCGGACTTTATGAGGGTGCCTTGAAAAATGCCCTGCATCGTTTCAAATATTCTGCAATTGTTGATCTTGATCGCCCGTTGGCCGGGTTGCTGCAAAACGCTTTGCCGCCTTTGTCGGGAAATGAAATTATTCTGCCCGTTCCCCTGCACCCCCGGCGTTTGAGAAGACGGAGCTACAATCAGTCGTTGCTTTTGGCCCGTGTGCTGGCGCACAATTTGCAAATTGAACTGGACAGTTCGATTCTTGAGCGTGTCGTTGACAGTCTCAGTCAGCAGGGTCTTGGTGCGCAGCAGCGGGCGAGCAATCTTCGCGGTGCATTTCAGTGTACCCGCAGGTTGGATGGTGAGACATTTTTGCTGATTGATGATGTGATGACGACCGGAGCGACGGTTGCCGTCTGTAGTCAAGCCTTGCTCGACGCTGGTGCCGGCCAGGTTCTTGTTGGAGCTGTTGCTCGAGCTCCTCGGCATCAGCTGTAGCTTTCTGAAAGAAGGGAGGGATGATGGACAAGCATGCTAATCGTTTTTTCGAGGCCTATCCGCTCGAAAGATTGATGCAGACCATTCCGACGGGGCTGTTTGTTGTCAATACGGAAATGCAGATTGTTTACTGGAATGATGAAGCGGCCCGTATTACCGGTTATTCAGCTAAGGACGCTGTCGGCCAGCATTGCTCATTTCTCGAAGGAACTCCCTGTGATAAGCACTGTGGCCTGTTTGAAGTTGAGCAGTCCAAACCAATATCCGGAATAGGCTGTTCGGTGGTTCACCGTAAGGGCCATCGGGTGGAACTGACAAAAAATATTGACCTGCTTTATGACAACGATGGTGAGTTGATTGGCGGTATTGAGGCTTTTGTTGATATCAGCCGTTTAAAAGCGTTGCAGAATAATCTCAAAGAGGAAGTTGCAGAACGCACTGCCGAACTGGAACAGGAGCAACGGAACCTGAGTTCGGTGCTCGATGGCATGACCGATCTGGCCTATATCTGTACCGAAGATTTCGAAATCACCTTCATGAATCGGGCGATGCAGGAGTTTTTCAGCGGAATTGGTGACCGTAAATGCTATGAGCTGATGCATGGGTTACCCCGAATTTGCGATGACTGTCCGTTGCCTGAAATAAAAAAGGGGCAGGAGGTGCGACAGGAAAGGTCGTTGCCGATTACCAGGCGAACCTACGAAATTATCCATTCGCCACTCTATCAGGCGGATGGTTCAATTCGTAAACTGGGTGTTTGCCGCGATGTCACAGCTCGGCTGCGCAATGAGGAAGAACTGAGACAGGCCAACGCTGATCTTGATGCTTTTGTTTCGACCGTATCGCATGATTTACGCTCCCCCTTGACACCTCTGATCGGATTTGCCGAATTTTTGCTTGAGCAGTATGGACAGACCCTCGATGAAACGGCGATCAGTTGTCTGCATGAGATAGAGCATAGCGGGCGACGCATGGAAGAATTACTTGAAGATCTGCTGACATTGGCCCGGGTTGGACAAATTGATCCCCCGCCAGAACCTGTGCCTCTGAACCGGGTTCTGGCAACAGTCTGTCAGGAATTATCGGAGCAGATTTCACAAAGCAAGGCCCAGATCGAGGTTGGAGAATTACCGAAAATCAGTATTCCTGAGAGTCTGTTGGCAGATTTGATGCGCAATTTACTGCGAAATGCCCTACTCTATGCCGCTGAAAGTCATCCCCTGATCGAAGTGATCGCGAAAAGGATGCCAGATCGAATTCAGTTGCGGGTTGTCGATCATGGCCCCGGTGTTCCTGCCGAGGAGCGTGAAAGTATCTTTGAGCCCTTCAAGCGGGGGCTCAGGGGAGAGAAGATCCAGGGGACCGGGATCGGTCTGGCGACAGTGCGCAAGATTGCCAGGTTGTACCATGGGCAGGTCCGGGTTGAAGAAACACGTGGTGGTGGGGCAACCTTCGTTGTTGAATTCTTTATTGAGAAGCAGGGCTGAAGGTGTTTCCGACCGTACGTGCCAGTGCCAGACCCCCTCTGGCCCCCCTGATGATTCTTCTGGCTTGTCTGTTGCTGGCGGGATTGTTGACGCTGATTTCCTGGCGTAATTATCAACACGAAGAAAAGCTCCGCCAACGTTTGTTACAGCAGCAGGGATTAACCTTGATCCGTACTTTTGAGGCTGGTGCCCGCACCGGAATGATGATGCGCTGGCGCGAGGATTCGCTGCAGACTCTGGTCGCAGAAACTGTGCGGGATACAGACGTTGCCTACATTGTGATTGTCGATCCGCAGGGCTCAATCCGAGCTGCTGCAGGATCCTGGCGCAAAGGGATGAGTCTGCCTCTAGCCCGGGCTTTGCGGGCAAAGTCTCCCCTGACACGCATGACCAGTGACAGCAAGGGCGAACCGGTCTATGAGGTTTTTCGTCGCTTTCGCTCTCGAGGAGGCAGGCCGCGTCCCGAGATGGGAATGATGGGGATGATGGGGATGATGCCTCCTGGCGAAAGAAAAAAACATGAGCATGACGAGGTTGGTGTTCAGGCCATCTTTGTTGGTCTTTATACAGGTGAGTTTCGCCAGGCGCGCCTTGACAGTTTACGGCAGAACCTCTT
>JAJRWH010000104.1 GCA_024276935.1 Deltaproteobacteria bacterium | reverse complement strand
CAGCGCTTGTTTCCTTGACTTGAACCGGGCGCTTTCGAGATAATCAGATGTTTTTCTCAAAGACAAACTTTATGCGAAAGGGAGACATCTGTGGAGGATCTGGCGGCAGTCGTATTGGCTGCGGGCAAGGGGACAAGGATGAAGTCTGAACGGGCCAAGGTGTTGCATGACATTGCCGGGCAGCCGTTACTTTTTTATCCCATTCAGGCTGCGAAAGAAGCCGGTTGCGAAAAGATATCGGTGGTTATCGGTCATCAGGGCGCAGAGGTTGAAACGGCACTGAGTGAGCTGTCGGTCAACTGTGTCTGGCAGACCGAACAGCTTGGCACCGGTCATGCGTTGCTGTGCGCAAAGAAACAGCTTGAGGAATTCACAGGGGCTCTGTTGCTGCTTTGTGGCGATGTGCCCTTGTTGAGAGCTGAAACCATCAGTCAGTTGCTGGCCCTGCATCGTACCGAAAAGGCTGCGGTAACGGTTTTGACGGCCAGGCTTGAGAACCCGCAGGGCTATGGGCGAATCGTCCGTGAGGGTGAGACCGTTTGCGGAATCGTCGAAGAAAAAGATGCCGACGAGACGCAGCGGGCAATTTGTGAAGTCAATACCGGAACCTATGTATTCGATGCCGCGTTTGTTTTTTCGGTGTTGCCACAGCTGGGAAAAGAAAATGCTCAGGGTGAATACTATCTGACCGATGTTCTTGCTGCGGCAGTAGCCGCCGGGTATAAAACCCGGGCCCTTTGTCTGGAAGATTCCAACGAGGCCCTTGGAATCAATGACCGGGTCCAGTTGGCCGAGGCCAGTCGCCTGATGCGCCAGCGGATCAATCAGCGTCTGATGCTGGGTGGTGTCACTCTGGTTGATCCGGCAACAACCTATGTTGATTTTGAGGTCGAGGTCGGCAGCGACAGTTTGCTGTATCCTGGGGTAATTATCAGTGGTAATACCCGGATTGGTCACAATTGTATTGTTGAGACGGGGGTGCAGATCGACAGTGCGCAGATCGCTGACCGAGTCCACCTCAAGAATGGTTCGGTGATTGAAGAGGCCCGGATCGGTAATGACTGCAAGGTTGGCCCCATGGCTCATTTAAGGCCGGGAACTGAATTGCTGGGTGATAACAAGATCGGCAACTTTGTTGAAACCAAAAAGGCCCGGCTGGAGGAAAAATCCCAGGCCAGTCATCTGACCTATATCGGTGACGCCGAAGTCGGCAAAAATGTTAATTTCGGTTGCGGTACCATCACCTGTAATTATGACGGGGTCAACAAGCACAAGACGATCATCGAGGATGATGTTTTTGTCGGCAGTGACACCCAGTTCATTGCTCCGGTACGCATCGGGCGCAATAGTCTGATTGCCGCCGGGTCCACCATCACCAAGGACGTTCCGGCAGATTCTCTGGCGTTGTCTCGGGCACCGCAGAAGGTGATCGATGGCTGGCGTCTCAAGCATCCACTGAAAAAGAAATAATCAAACTATTCTGCTCCGGCAGCCCGATGAGGGGAAAATACGAATATGTGTGGAATTGTAGGATATCTGGGCAGCGCTGAAGCCTCCCCCATCATTCTTGATGGTCTGCGACGGCTGGAATACCGTGGTTATGATTCGGCAGGAATCGCCACGATCAACGGTGATGGGATCCGCATCGCCCGCGCCGAAGGCAAGCTGATCAATCTGGAAGACCGGCTTAACATTGACCCGTTAAATGGCAGCCGGGGTATTGGTCATACTCGCTGGGCGACCCATGGCCGCCCTTCTGAAATCAATGCCCATCCGCACAAGGCGGGTAGTATTGTGGTGGTTCATAACGGCATCATCGAAAACTATCTGGCGCTGAAAAAGCAGTTGGGGCAAAAAGGGCACAAATTTGCCTCTGAAACCGACACCGAGATCATCGCTCATCTGATCGAAGAGCATTATAAGGCAGGCCAGGGATTTGAAGTCGCCGTTCGGCAGGCCTTAAATGAAGTCGAAGGCGCTTATGCGATCGCGGTGCTTTGCGAAGCGGAACCCGACTGCCTGATTGCGGCCAAGCAGGGATCACCACTAGTTGTCGGGCGTGGCGAGAGTGAATACTTTGTTGCCTCCGATATTCCGGCGATGCTTTCACACACCCGGCAGATGATTTTTCTCGAAGATGGTGAAATGGTGGTTTTTTCCCCGCAGGGTCTGCGTTTTTGTGATCTGACGGGCACAACCCTCACCAAAGAGGAAAAGACCATCACCTGGAGTCCGTTGATGGCGGAAAAGGGCGGTTACAAGCACTTTATGCTCAAAGAGATTTACGAGCAGCCGCGGGCCATCGCCGATACCATTGCCGGTCGCCTGCGTGAGGATGAAGGGGATATCTATCTCGAAGACCTCAGGCTTGATGATCAGCAGCTGGCAAAGATTGAAAAGATCACCATCATCGCTTGTGGCACCAGCTGGCATGCGGCGCTGGTCGGTAAATTCTATCTGGAAAAACTCTGTCGTATTCCGGTTGAGGTCGATATCGCCAGCGAGTTTCGCTATCGTGATCCAATCGTTACCGACAAGACCCTTTGCCTGCTGATCAGTCAGAGCGGTGAGACTGCTGATACTCTGGCCGCTTTACGTGAAGCTCATAGCAAGGGAGGCAAGGCGCTCTGTATCTGCAATGTGGTTGATTCTTCTATTGCGCGTGAAAGCGACGGAGTGATCTATACCCACGCCGGACCTGAAATAGGTGTTGCTTCGACCAAGGCTTTTACCACCCAGCTGGTCGCCCTGCTACTGTTTGCCTTGCGTCTGGGGCGGGTGCGCAATATTCTCAGTGCCGAAGATTGTCGCCAGAAGGTGCTGGCTTTGCTGACCCTGCCGCGTCTGCTCGAAAACTGTCTTGAACTCGACGCCGAGATTGAAAAAATTGCCCGAGATCTTGCCACCGCCCGCGATTTTCTCTATCTGGGTCGTGGTAACCAGTATCCGATTGCCCTCGAAGGGGCACTCAAGCTCAAGGAAATTTCCTATATCCACGCCGAAGGCTATCCAGCCGGTGAGATGAAGCATGGCCCCATCGCCCTGATCGACGAACAGCTGCCGGTGGTGGTGATCGTCCCGGACAACCCGACCTTCGACAAAGTCGTTTCCAATATGGAAGAGGTCCGCTCACGTGGTGGGCGGGTGATTGTTATCACCAGTGGCCGTGGAGAGACCCTGGTCTCACACTGCGAAAGTCTTTTCTGTCTGCCGGTCGCCGACGACGACCTGATGCCAATCCTCACCTCAATTCCGATGCAACTGCTGGCCTACCATGTTGCCGTCTGTAAGGGGACCGATGTTGATCAGCCACGCAATCTGGCCAAAAGCGTGACGGTGGAGTAGGGCTGACGAGCGACCGTTACAGATCGGAGAGACACTTTCTTCCGGATCGGCTCTGTTGCAAACGCCGAATGGGAAGACAGAGGGGATATGGAGATAGGGGACGTTGTTGATAAATCCATAAAAAATAGGGTCTGAAAACCTGCAAACTTGCCGGGAAGAGTTTCAATCGGTTTTTGCCACTCGCTCACTTTGTTCGCTTAAGACCCCAAGGGCACTAAAGAAAGGCCTTTTTTAACGGAGAGGCGCAGAGAAAAGCAGGCTCTATTTTTAAAACCCTTAAAGCGGTTGGTTTTCTCTCCGCCTCAGCGTTAAGAAAACCTCTGCCTGCCTTTTTGCTCTTCCTGGTGCTCTTGCTCGAGAGAAGTGGATTGGTAAAGAACGTCCTCTATGATTCCGAAGTATGACTTGTTGGTCATTTTCTGATTTGCCGCAAGGCCCTGTTCTCCCCTCTCTGAACGAATCCGCAAACTATTTTGAACGGTGATTTTTATGTTGCTCAGCAGGTGGGTAAATGCTGTATGATGTGTTGTTTATCTACAGCTTCTGTCCGAAACGAGGAAACAGGGTTTGTTCAAGAATTCCGTCAGCAGGTTCATGACGCTACAGCACCCCTATTCACGGAAGGTCCGGCGGCTTAAACAGAGTCTGCTGACTCATTTCCACGTCAGCGAAAACACCTTTATGATGGTGCTGGCGGTAATTGTCGGTCTGCTGGCCGGGCTGGGGAATTTCGCCTTTCGCAAGACAATCGAACTGATCCATTTTGTGGTAGTTGAGCAGGGTCAGACCCTGTTGCATATCGATCCCGATCATTGGTCAAGCGAGCGATTGCTGATTTTTGTTTTTCCGCTGATTGGTGGCTTGCTGCTGATTCCACTCTGGTTCTTTTTTGGCAAGGATCTCAAAGGGGGTTTTGCCGGTTTTCTGGTCAAGGTTAATTTGCGTGGGGCCAAATTACCCTTTCGACCTGTCTTTACCCGTGGCTTCGGGGCGGCAATTACTTTGGGAACCGGTGGTAGTGCCGGCCAGGAGGGCCCGATTGCGGTTATTGGCGGAACTATCGGCAGTCAGTTTGGTAAGCTGTTCAAGATGGGTGGCGATCATATCAAGGTCCTGGTTGCCTGTGGTGCCGCAGCCGGGGTTGCGGCAACCTTTAACGCCCCTTTGGCCGGGGTGTTTTTTGCGGCCGAAATCGTTCTGCTGTCTTCTTTCGAGTTGGCCAGTTTTACGTCGATTGTTATTGCCAGCGGGATGGCGACGGTGGTCTCGCGGGCCCTGCTTGGCAACGAAGCTGAACTGGCGGCACCGGCCTACCTGCTGCAAAGTCATTGGGAACTGCTGCTCTATCTGCTGCTGGGTCTGATTATCGGGTTATTGGCCAGCGGTTTTATCGACCTGCATTTTCGGATTAAGGATCTGATCGACGGGGTGCGGTTGCCGAAATTGAGCAAGCCGGTACTCGGCGGGTTGTTGGTCGGGTTGATCGGAATTGGTCTGCCACAGGTTTTCGGCAACGGTTATGAGTTCATGGGGACGGTTCTCGCCGGGCAACAACCCTTGGCTCTTTTGCTGGCGCTGATTCTGGTTAAGGCAGTGGCGACGTCGATTACCCTCAATTCGGGACTTCCCGGTGGTATGTTTGCGCCCTGTCTCTATCTGGGTGCGGTGATCGGTGGTGCCTTTGGCCTGCTCTGCGTACAACTTTTTCCCGAGGCAGGTCTGGCTCCCGGTGCCTATGCCCTGGTCGGGATGGGCGCCTTTTTGTCGGCGGCTACTCACGCGCCGATGACGTCGATCTTCTTGCTGTTCGAGATCACCGATTCCTACGAGGTTATCATCCCGATCATGCTGGCCTGTGTCATCGGTACCTCAATTGCCCGTCATTTTAAAAAGGAAAGTCTCGAAACGGCTGAACTGGTACGAGAGGGTATCGACCTTGAGGCGGGTAAAGAGCGCAACATCATGAAGGCACTACGGGTTGCCGAGGTAATGTCTTCTGAGGTCGAAACCGTTCCTGAGCATATGACCCTGGGGCAGTTTGCCCGCTTTACGGCCAGTACCCGGCATACCAACTTTCCGTTGGTGAACGGGCGAGGCGAACTGACCGGGATTATCTCGGTTCAGGATTTTATGGGGGTGGTTTTCGAACCGGAACTGATGGATCTGGTGGTGGTCAAGGAACTGGCGACTCTCGATGTGATTACCGCCCATGCCGATGAAGATCTTGACATTACGATGCGCAAAATCGGTTATCGCAATATCGAGCAATTGCCCGTTGTTGAGCGGGCCAATCATCGCAAACTGATTGGAATTATCTCGCGTCGTGACATGGTTTAGGCCTACAACCGGGCCTTGATGGCCCGCACCCTGGGGGATGAGGATGACTGATCTGCTTACGGGTCTCAACCCGCAGCAGCGTGAGGCGGTGACCCATATAGGTGGGCCCTTGCTGGTGCTGGCCGGTGCCGGTTCAGGCAAAACCCGCACCCTTATCCATCGTGTCGCCTGGTTGATTCGTGAACAGGGGATTGCCCCCTGGCAGATTCTGGCTGTCACCTTTACCAACAAGGCTGCCGGTGAGATGCGCGAACGGCTGACCCGGATTCTGCCCGACAGCGATCCTCCCTGGGTGGCGACCTTTCATGCCAGTTGCGTCAGGATTTTACGCCGGGATATCACTGCGCTTGGTTTTGGTACCGATTTTGTTATTTATGATGACCAGGATCAGCAGCGGTTGCTCAAGCAGGTGCTGGCTGAATTGGAGATCAGTGAAAAAAGTTTACGCCCTGCGGCGGCGGCTCACGCCATTGATCAGGCCAAGAACCGCGCCCAAAGTCCAGGTTCTCTCGCCGAGCAGGGGGGCGAACAGGCCCAGCTGGCCGAAATTTACCGCCTTTATCAACGGCGACTCAAGCAGGCCAATGCCGTTGATTTCGGGGATCTGCTGTTGTTGACCCTGCAACTGTTCGAAGAACACTCGGAAATTCTGAAATACTGGCAGGGCCGTTTTTGCCATATCCTGGTCGACGAATTTCAGGATACCAACGAGATACAATACCGGTTGATTGATCTGCTGGCTCGGCCACATGGCAATCTTTGTGTGGTTGGCGATGATGATCAGTCGATCTACGCCTGGCGCGGTGCCGAGATCGGTAATATCCTCAATTTCGAGCGTGATTACCCAGGAACCAAAACCATCCGCCTTGAGCAGAATTACCGTTCAACCCGGACGATCCTTGAAGCGGCTGGCGGCGTTGTGGAACAGAATCGGGAGCGTAAAGGAAAACGCCTGTGGACCGACAATCCGCAGGGCGATCCGGTCCGGATTGAGCCATGCGGGGATGATCTTGAAGAAGCGCGTTTTGTCGCCCGCGAAATCGAAAAGTTGCAACGTGCCGGGCGCAACCTGCGTGATATTGCCGTTTTTTACCGGACCAATGCCCAATCCCGCCCCCTGGAAGAAGCCCTGGCTTTTGCCCGGATTCCCTATGTGATGTTCGGGGGGGTCAAGTTTTTTACCCGCATGGAGATCAAGGACGCCCTCAGCTATCTGCGGCTGTTACTGAACCCGGCAGATTCAGTCGCTGCCCGGCGAATTATCAATGTTCCGGCCCGTGGAATCGGCAAGACCACGGTTGAGAAAATTGCGGCCCTTCAGACCGATGAAATCGGTTTTATGGAGGCCTGCCACAAGGCTCTCACGAACGATCTGCTAGGGGCTGCGGCGAGACGCAAACTGAAGGTGTTTGTCGACCTGATTACAGATTTCACCAAGCGACTTGAGCGGCTTCCCTATCCGCAGCTGATGGCTGAACTGCTTGAAGAAAGTGGTTACCTGCCGGTTTTGCGTGAAGAGTCGACCGGAGCATTGACCGATGGTCAACGTCAGGAGGCCAAAGGACGACTCGACAACCTTGAACAGATGCTGGCAGGGATGGAAGAACATCGTGGGCGTTCCGATTCGTTGCAGGAGTATCTGGAAGAGATTGCCCTGGTGACCGATCTTGACCGTCATGATACCAGCCTTGAGCGTGCGACCCTGATGACTCTTCATGCTGCCAAGGGGCTTGAGTTTCCTATTGTCTTTGTGACCGGACTGGAAGATGGCCTCTTTCCACATAGTCGTTCAGGCGGTGAGGATATCGAAGAAGAGCGTCGTCTGTGTTATGTGGGGATGACCCGGGCGATGGAGCGCCTCTACCTGACCCATGCCCGGCGGCGGCGGATTTATGGCAGCTATCAGTATAATCCTCCGAGCCGTTTTCTGGCCGAGATCCCGACAGAAGTTCTGGCCGGACAGCCGAAGGTCGTCAAAAAAACAGAGACTCATAATCTGGCGGGACTTTTTGCAGAGACAGATCAGACGGTACCATCAGGCTCTGACAGTGTTGATACTGATGAGGCTCCATTCGAAGAGGTTGAGATTGTTCCTGAAGCCGAAGAAGGTTTGCGACTCGGAATGCGCGTACGTCATCTCAAGTTCGGGGTGGGCACTGTCAGGCGTATTGAAGGCAGTGGTGATAATCAGAAGGTCATCGTCTATTTCAACTCGATTGGTGCCAAAAAGCTTTTGCTGCGTTTTGCCGGGCTTGAACCCGCCTGACCGAGGCAGGTTATTTTTGAGAAACCGATGCTGACAGAAAAACCGACATTCAATCTGCTGGTGGTCGATGATAATCCGACCAATCTTGAGTTGATGGCTCGTATTGTCGAGAGCCACCTGCCCGAGGTTTGCAGTTTTACCGCACTCAGTGCCGAAGAGGGCTTTGAGCTGATCGATAAAGAGCAGATTGATGGTGCTTTTGTTGATGTCCAAATGCCACACGTCAACGGATTTGAAATGTGTCGCCAGCTCAAGGGAAATCCGGTAACGGCCCATATCCCGGTGGTGTTGCTGACGGCCCATATCGCGACTCCGCAGAGTCGCACCGAAGGCCTTGATGCCGGGGCGCATGATTTTATCTCGCAGCCGGTCAGCAATATCGAAATGCTGGCCCGCATTCGGGTCATGATGCGTTTGCAGCGTGAGCGTGAAGCTCTGTCGCGTCAGAATCGGCAGTTGCACCATCAACTCGAAAGCAATGTTGCGGCCCTGCGCTGGTTGACCGGTCTTCTCGATGCCGGGGGCAGTTCGGCTGTCGATCCGCGATTGCTGGAAAAACTCGCCTCCCGTCTGGATGGTGCTCAAGAACCTTCGGCAGACCAATTTGCCAACTGGTTGTTACCCGAACTTCCGGGCGGCTGGCAGCAGGGGTTGTTACAGTTGGCCCTGCTGGAAACAATCCCTCTCGATCTGGCTCGGCGTCTGACGGTGCTTGAGGATGTCGAAGCTGTTCTCGATTATCTCTGGCGGCACAATTATCATATCGAAAATACCGGCAATGGTTATCGCTTTGACGAGCGCTTGCAGGGCTATCTTCTGGAACAGGCCCGAACCCTGTTGAGTGAGGAACAGTGTCTGAATGTCCATCGTCTGGCGGCCAGCTGGTATCAGGAACAAGAAGACTACTTGTCTGCTCTCAGGCACCTGTTGCACGGTCAGTTGCTGGAAGATGCCGAATTGCTGTTCAGTCAGACCGGGCTTTCATTGCCGCTTGTCGCTCCCCAGAAGGTGGCAGACCTGCTTGAGCTGGTACCAGAAGAACTGGCAGCCAAACAGGGTTGGTTTTCATTGTTTGTCGGGAGCTGCAAGTTTATTTTTGCTCCAGATGAGGTTGACAGCTGGCTTGAACTGGCAAAAACCCGCTTTATTGCTGTTGGAGACCGACGGGGTGAGTTGCTGGCGCTGGTCCAGCAGGTGCGTCAGCATCTGTTGATCGATGGCCGTTTTGCATACGGAAATGAACTGCTCCCCCGAATTGAAGAGTTGCTGACAGAACAACAGGAGGATCTTGATCCGATCAATCAGGCTCTGGCCCTGTTTTCTCTGGCAACAGGACTGGGGTTCTTTGCCGGAGAATCTGTCCGTGGTGAGGGGCTTGTCCGGCGAGGCTTGCTGTTGGCGCAACGTTCTGGACAGCCTGCGCTTGAACTGGAAGGACGGATTATCTGCGGATACCTGGCGCTGCATCAGGGAAGTGATGTTGTCGCGCGTTCCGAAATCGAAAATGCCTGGCAATTGGTTGCTGATGGGGCACCAACGTCAGTCTACCTTTATCTGCTGGCTGCTGACCTGTTGCTGCACAGCGGCGACCTGGGTGGTTACCGTGAACAGCGACGTCAGCTGACAGAACGCTTTGGCCGAAAATTTCTGCAACGGGGAACTCAAGGGGCAATCCTTTACCTGTTTGATGTTGAAGCTCACCTGCTGGAAGGAAATCTGGTTGCCGCAGGAGAGATGATCAGGATCGGTTCGGCAGAGGGGGTCGCAGCGGGAAACCCTCATCTTCACAGTCGCTTGTTGCAGTACAAGGCGTATCTGAGTGCCCGGTCGGGACAGCGGGAGAATGCCCTGAATGAGGTCGCAGAGTCCCTCAGATTGCGTGAACAGGCCGGGGGTGGTTTTCACCTGTTGGCCAATCTGCTGGTGTGTGCAACAACCCTGATCGAGTTGAATGAAACCTCGGCAGCTGAAAAGTTGTTGCAGCGGGCCCTTGCTCTTTCTCTTGGAAAAGGTGAGCAGTTGGTACGACCCGGAATTCACGCTGCCTGGACACGCTTGTACCAGTGTCGTGCCGAAACAGTTAAAGCGCTGAAGCAGTTGTATGAAATGCTCTTTCTGCTCCGTTCCCGTCAGCATAAAAGCTGTTTTTTTCTGACCCCCGATCTTCTTGAAATTTTGCCGCTGGCAGTAGAAAATGATGTTCTGCCAGAGGTGGCGCGACGTCTTTCGGCTGAATATCTGCACAGTGACATCCGCGATGATGGTCAACTTGTCCCGCGGGTGCAGATTTCGTTACTGGGATCCTTTCGTTTGCGGATCGAAAACAGTGAATGGATTGAGGGCAGCAGCCTTGGTGGTACAGGTCGCCATCTGCTTGGTCTGCTGGCTTTTGCTCCCGGTCAGCAGTTATCAATCGACGCGCTCTATGGTCGTATCTGGCCGGAAAGTTCTCCGGATCGGGCTCGTCAGAATTTCGACAGCACTCTGTTGCGGTTGCGCAAAGCCTTTGATGATATTTGCAGTCATGGGGCAGGGCGCAGCTATCTGGCGGTTGAGCGTGGTACCCTGTCTTTACGACATGCCGAAGTTGATGCTCTGGTCTACAAGGCGCATGTCGAGCAGGGGCGTATTTTCAACGGCGAGGTGACAGCTGGCAGGCCAGTCATCAGTTGTTGGCCGCTGATCGCTTGTGGCAGGGAAAGCTGATGGAAGGTTTTGACCTGCCAGAAGAGTTTTTTGAACGTCAGCAGATATTTGAAGAATTGCGTTTTGAACAGATTGAATTGCTGGCAGGGCTGATTGATCCTTTGTGCAAGGCTATCGACCTTGAGGCTCTGTTGCAGAGGGGGTTGCGTAGTGACCCGATTCGTGATTCGCTGATTAAACGTTTGCTGGCGCTCTATCAGCAGCAGCGAGATCAGGTAAAACAGAAACGTTTGATTGATCAGTATCGCAGGTCTTTGCAGGAGGAGGATTTCTCAACCAGTGAAGTTGAAGAAATTATCCGTTCCCTGCAGTTTGAACAGAGGGAGGAGCCAGGTGACAGGCTCTGATCCAAAAAACCGAAAAGTGAGGAAATGAACAATGAGTGACTGTAACAGTTGCAGCGATAATTCATGTGCTGCCCGGAATCAGGGCGCACAGGAAAATGATGAACAATTCGCCCGTCGTCAAACCCTGGAGAGTCGACTCTGCAGTATCGATAAACGGATTCTGGTCATGTCGGGCAAGGGTGGGGTTGGTAAAAGTACCACCGCCGTCAATCTGGCGATTGCCTTGTCCCAGCAGGGACATCGGGTCGGTTTGCTCGACATCGACCTGCATGGCCCCAGCCTGCCCAAGATGCTTGGGCTGGAGGATGTTCGCCCCAATGGTAGTGAAGAGGGAATCCATCCCCTCGAATTTGCCGGGCTCAAATTGATGTCCATCGGATTTCTGCTGGAAAAAACCAGCGATGCCATGATTATTCGTGGACCGATGAAAAATGGTGCGATCCAGCAGCTGTTGGCCGATGTTGTCTGGGGTGATCTTGACTACCTGATTGTTGATTGCCCGCCGGGAACCGGCGATGAGCCTCTCAGTGCGGTCCAGATGCTCGGCAAGAGTGAGACTGCGGCAGCCGTGATTGTGACGACCCCGCAGGATGTTGCCCTGGTTGATGTTGAGAAGTCGATCAGTTTTTGTCAGCAGCTTAAATTGCCGGTTATCGGCATGATTGAAAATATGAGTGGTTTTATCTGTCCGCACTGCGACAAACGGTCTGATATTTTCAAAAGTGGCGGCGGCAGTCGTCTTGCCGAACAGTATTCAATTCCCTTTTTGGCCCGAATTCCACTCGATCCCCGAATTGTTGTTGCCGGTGACAGCGGCAAACCACATATTCTTTCACATCCCGAATCAGAGTGCAGTCAGGCCCTGGAAAATGCCGCAGAGCAGGCCCATCAGTGGTGGCAGAAACAGTAACAGGAGTGGTCATGAAAATTACGCGTGAAGAGGTCGAACATGTTGCCCGTTTGTCACGACTGGCCCTTGACGAAGCTGAAATTGAAGCACTGACCGGGCAGATGGATACCCTGTTGGGCTATGTTGAAAAACTTGACCAGCTCGATACCGAGGGGATTGTTCCGACGGCCCATGCCGTACCGATGGAAAATGCTTTTCGCCCTGACGACGTCAAGCCTTCAATCGGGCTGGAGCGGGCGCTTCAGAATGCCCCCCATAGTGAAGAGGGCTGTTTTGTGGTGCCAAAGGTTATTGAATAGGGATAATGCAAAGGTCAGAGATGGCAGGATTATCTTTCGACCTTGAACTTTTCCCCTGTTTTTCAGGAGATTTTCATGTCTTTTTCGCAAATGAGCATACGCCAGCTACAGCAGGCCCTGCGTGACGGCAAAACCAGTTCGGTTGCGTTGACCCAGGCCTGTCTTGAGCGGATTGCCGCGACCGATGAGCAGATCAACGCATTTGTGACGGTTTGCGGTGACGAGGCATTGGCGGCCGCTGCCGAAGCTGATCGTCAGATTGCCGCCGGACAGGGTGGGCCACTGACCGGAATTCCGATTGCGGTCAAGGATATCTTTAACACGGCCGGAGTCCGGACCAGTTGTGGCTCACGCATTCTCGAAAACTATATTGCGCCCTATGATGCGACGGCCTTTGCCCGCCTGCGCGAGCAGGGGGCGATTCTGCTCGGCAAGTTGAATATGGATGAATTTGCCATGGGCAGTTCCAACGAAAACAGTGCCAATGGCCCGGTACGCAATCCCTGGGATCTCGAGCGTGTGCCCGGTGGCTCATCCGGCGGGAGTGCTGCGGCCCTGGCCAGTGGTCAGGCTCTGGCCACTCTGGGGACAGATACCGGTGGTTCGATTCGCCAGCCCGCTTCGTTTTGCGGCGTCGTTGGTGTCAAACCGACCTATGGGCGGGTTTCCCGTTACGGGGTCATCGCTTATGCGTCGAGCCTTGATCAGGTCGGTCCTTTGGCCCGCTGTGTTGAGGATGCGGCTTTGATGCTGGGAGCCGTTGCCGGGTATGATCCCGCCGATTCGACCAGCGTCGATTGTCCGGTCCCCGATTACCTGGCCAGCCTTGAAGCCGGGGTTAAAGGAAAGAAAATTGGCCTGCCGCGTGAATACTTTATTGCCGGCCTCGATCCCGCAGTTAAACAGGCCGTCGAGGCTGCAATTGAGATCTATCGTAACTTGGGAGCCGAGATTGTCGAGGTCAGCCTGCCGCATACTGACTACGCAGTCGCCTGTTATTACCTGATTGCGACTGCCGAGGCTTCGAGTAATCTGGCCCGCTATGACGGCGTGCGTTTCGGGGTCCGTCACCAGGGGGAAGGTGGCCTGGTCCAGATGTACGAACAGAGCCGCGCCGCCGGGTTTGGTGATGAGGTCAAGCGCCGGATCATGCTTGGAACCTACGCTCTTTCTTCCGGTTATTACGATGCCTATTATCTCAAGGCCCAGAAGGTGCGGACCCTGATCCGGGATGATTTTCTCAAGGCGTTCGAGCAGGTTGATCTGTTGCTGACCCCGGTTTCGCCGACCGCAGCGTTTAAACTCGGAGAAAAAACGGCAGATCCGTTACAGATGTATCTGTCGGATATTTTTACCATCCCGGTCAACCTGGCTGGAACCTGTGCCCTGAGCCTGCCCTGTGGTCAGGATAGTGAATTGCCGATCGGGTTGCAATTAATTGGCAAGCCCTTCGACGAAGCAACAATTTTGCAGGCGGCCCGTGCTTTTGAGGCTGAAACCGAGTGGCACAAGAAAACACCGAATATTTAACGGATAATTGTAGGGGCAGGCCCCAGTGCCTGCCCGATTTTGGACATCCATAGGGGGATGTCCCTGCGCATCAACAGGAATCTTACCATGCATCCACGCTATGAGGTTGTCATTGGACTGGAGGTCCACGTTCAGTTGACAACGAAAACCAAAATATTCTGCGGCTGCTCGACCGCTTTTGGTCAACAGCCGAACTCGCAGACCTGTCCCGTCTGTCTCGGTCTGCCCGGAGCTCTGCCAGTTTTTAACCGTCAGGTTGCCGAATATGCAATTCGGGCCGGTCTGGCGACCAACTGCCAGATTGCCCCTCGTTCAATTTTTGCCCGCAAAAATTATTTTTATCCTGATCTGCCCAAGGGGTATCAGATTTCTCAGTTTGAACTGCCGATCTGTGAGCATGGCTGGCTTGATATTGACAAGCAGGACGGTGAACGCAAGCGGATTGGAATCACCCGGATTCACATGGAAGAGGATGCCGGCAAATTGCTCCACGATGGCAGTCGCGGTAGCCGGGTCGATCTGAACCGGGCCTGTACCCCGTTGCTTGAAGTGGTTTCCGAGCCGGATATGAGCAGTGCGGATGAGGCCATCGAATATCTCAAGCAACTGCATCAGATCGTGGTCTATCTTGGTATTTGTGACGGCAATCTCGAAGAGGGATCCTTTCGTTGTGATGCCAATGTTTCGTTACGCCCTTTTGGGCAGACCAAACTGGGAACCCGGGCCGAATTGAAGAACATCAACTCCTTCCGCTTTGTCAAGCAGGCCATCGAATATGAGGTCGAACGTCAGGCCGATCTGCTTGGTGACGGTGGCACAGTGGTGCAGGAAACCCGGCTGTTTGACGCTGACAGCGGATTGACACTCTCGATGCGCGGTAAAGAAGAAGCCCACGATTATCGCTATTTCCCCGACCCTGATCTGGTGCCGCTGGTGGTTGACGAAAACTGGATCGAAGAGGTGCGGGCAGCATTGCCTGAATTACCTGAAGCCAAACGTCAGCGCTATATCGAACAGTTCGAATTGCCCGAATATGACGCGGGGGTCTTGTCGGCTGAACGGGCCCTGGCTGAATACTTCGAGGCCCTGGTTGGATTGCATGATCAACCGAAGGTCTGTTCCAACTGGGTGATGGGCGAGGTGCTGCGAGCCCTCAAGGAAAATGAGGTTGCCATTTCTGACTGCCCTCTGCCTCCTGCGTTGCTGGCGGGTCTGCTCAAAAGGATTGATGACAACACCATCTCCAATAAAATAGCGAAAAAAGTATTTGAAGCTATGTGGCAAAGTGGAGACGAGGCCGATACAATCATTGAGAAGCAGGGTCTTAAGCAGGTTACCGACACAGGGGCCATCGAAACGCTGATTGATGAGGTGCTCAAGGCCAATCCGCAGCAGGTTGCCGATTATCGTGGTGGCAAGGAAAAATTGATCGGCTTCTTTGTCGGTCAGGTGATGCAGAAGAGCCGGGGCAAGGCCAACCCCGGAGTCGTCAATCAATTGCTGAAACAGAAACTTGCCGGTTGAACAAAGAACAGGGACTGAAGGGATAAACCATGGCTGCATGCCCGATTGACAATAAAAGTATTCGTCCGATTATCTATGCTGCGGGAAAGTGCCGGATGATCGATCAACGTCGTCTGCCGACCGAAGAGGTCTGGCTTGAATACGACAATTATACCGAGGTTGCCGAGGCCATCCGCAGTATGGTGGTGCGTGGCGCACCGGCCATCGGTGTTGCTGCAGCCTTTGGGGCCTGGTTCGGGGCACGTGATATCGCGAGTGAATCAAGTGCTGAATTCATGCGTCAGTTCGAAGAAGTTTGCGCTCACCTGGCAGCAACCCGGCCCACGGCAGTCAATCTTTTCTGGGCTCTTGAGCGGATGAAAACTTTTGCCAGGGCCAATCTTGACCGCAGTGTCATGGAACTCAAAATAGGTCTTGAGTATGAAGCCCTGGCAATTGCTGAAGAGGACGAGCGTCTTAACCGGACTCTGGGTAAAAATGGTGCGCGGCTGATTGCCGATGGAGCACGGGTGCTGACTCATTGTAATGCCGGTGCTTTGGCGACCGGTGGTTATGGTACCGCACTGGGTGTTCTGCGTGCGGCGGTTGAAGCGGGGAAGAAGATTTCGGTTGTGGCCGATGAAACCCGGCCCTTTATGCAGGGGGCGCGTCTGACCGCCTGGGAACTGCAGAAAGATAATATTCCCGTAACCCTGATCTGCGACAATATGGCCGGGTATCTGATGAGCAAAGGCGAGATCGACAGTGTGATTGTCGGTGCCGACCGGATTGCCGCCAACGGTGATGTTGCCAACAAGATTGGTACCTACACCCTGGCTGTTCTGGCGAAAGAACATAAAATCCCTTTTTATGTTGCGGCCCCCTTGTCGACCATTGATATGAGCCTGGGGGATGGCAGTCTGATCCCGATTGAAGAACGCGATGAACAGGAAGTCACCCATGTCGGTGGAGTCCAGTTGGCACCAACGGGTGTCGCGGTGCGTAATCCGGCTTTTGATGTGACACCAGCGCGGTTGATCAGTGCAATTATTACTGAAGCCAAAGTGGTCGAAGGTGATTTTTCGCAGGGCCTTGCGGCTCTGTTTGCAGGTTAGAGTCTGAAAACCGGGGGTGTTTTGAGCAGGGAACTGATCGACAGGTTGGGGGGATTGTTTGACGGCACAAGTTCAACAACCCTGACACAGCAGCTGGAAACCCTGGCGTTGCGTGAACCGCAGCGCAGTGCGACCAATCTGGAACTGCTGTATGAAATCTGGCCGCAGGAAGAGCTGTTGTGTCTGGTTGTTGCAGATGCCCTGAAGACTGCGGATCCTGACCTTGCCCTTAACTATCTGGAGCGTCTGCTGGCAGTCGTTAGCCGAAGCCAGCTGTTACAGGTTCTGCATGATTCAATCCGGCGACAACAGTTGCTGACCCTGCTGGGGGGATCTCCCTTTCTAAGCACCCTGCTCTGTCGAGGGGCCATTTTTTTTGAACAGCTTTTTATCCAGGGCGAGATTGATCTGGCGGTAGACGAAGAGCAGATGCTGGCTGAATTGGGTGACCTGATTCCGCCTGCGACTGCAACAGAAGAATCTGATCGCCTGCTGCGCTGTTACAAGGCGCGCCAGTTTCTGCGGATTGGGTGCCGTGATCTTTGCGGTCTGGCGAGTCTCGAAGAGGTTACCGCCGAACTTTCCGGTTTGGCGGCCGCTTCATTGCAGATTGCCTACGAATGCTGCTCGTATCGGTTACAGCAGGAGTACGGTCAACCTCTCGAAGAAGATGGCCGGGTGGCAGAGTATACGATTCTTGGCATGGGCAAGCTGGGGGGGGAAGAACTCAACTTCTCATCCGATATTGATCTGATCTATTGCTATTCAACCATGCGCGGCCAGACCAGCGGTGGAACCCGCGGTGAACAGATCGAGCTGCGGCGCTATTTTATCAAACTCTCCGAAATGATTACCCGCGCCCTGAATCAGCCAACTGCCGAGGGTTTTGTGTTTCGGGTCGATACCCGTTTACGGCCCGATGGCAACAGTGGTGATCTGGCAATCTCTCTCAATGCTGCTGAAACCTACTACGAGTCCTGGGGGCAGAGTTGGGAGCGGGCGGCGATGATCAAAGCCAGACCCGTTGCGGGCAGTCTTGCGCTGGGCGAAGAACTTCTGGCCCGCCTGGAACCCTTCGTCTATCGGCGATATCTCGATTTCGGCATGATTGAAGATATTATGCTGATGAAACAAAAGATCGATGCCGGTCTGAATCGAACACGAGATGGTGAGCTGAATCTCAAACTCGGTCAAGGCGGGATTCGTGAGATCGAATTCTTCATTCAGGCGCAGCAATTGGTCAATGGTGGCAAGAACCGGATTCTGCGTGAGCGAAATTCACTGAAAGCGCTGGCCCTGCTGGGCGAACAGGGTCTGGTAAGGGCCAAAGATGTCGCGGCTCTGCAACAGGCTTATCGTTTTTTACGTCAGGTCGAGCATCGGATTCAGATCGTTCAGGAGCGGCAGACCCATTCGTTGCCGACACGTGAAGATGAGATGCGGGCGCTGGCACGACGCTGCGGTTTTCCAGAGACGCAGGAATTTTCAGATTATCTTGATCGCCAACGTGACATTGTCAGCCAGGCCTACCGTGACCTTTTCCATACCATTGAGCCACTTGAAGCGGCCCGTCCCGAAGTGAGCCTGATTTTTGATCCTGAAGCCGATCCCGATCTGGTCAAGGATTTACTGGAAGAAAAAGGTTTCAGTAATCCGGATGCTGCCTATACCAGTCTGCACACCCTGCACGGTGATCTGCCGGAACGACGGCTGACGGAGCGAGGTCGGCGTTATCTTGAACAGTTGGCTCCCTTGCTGCTGGCCGAGGTTCTCGATTCTCCCAATCCGGATCAGGCCCTGAACAATCTTGAGGCCTTTCTTAACCGCCTGCACAGTCGGACCTCGTTTTTTGCTCTGCTTGCGGAAAACCCGGAAATTGTTAAACTATTGGTCGCACTCTTCGGGTCCAGCCAGATGTTGTCACGAATGTTTATCCAGCGACCTGAACTGCTCGACACCATGGTGTCGCGAGCCTGTGCTGTCAGTATCAAACCACAGCAGCAGATGGCAGATGAACTGTCGGCCCAGATGAATGAAACCGACAGCTATGAAGAGAAACTTGAAATTCTGCGTCGTTTCCGCAATGAAGAATTTCTCCGGATTGCCCTGAACGATCTGCACGGTGAATTAGGGCAGGGAGAAATTACCCGGCAGCTGTCATGGCTGGCCGAGGTCTGCCTGGGCCAGGCAATCCAGATGGCCAGACTGGAGCTGATTCCACGCTTCGGATTGTCTTTTTTGGCGAACAGCCCGGACCAGGAAGTTGCTTTTGCGGTGATCGGAATGGGAAAACTGGGTGGTTTTGAGCTGAACTATCACTCTGATCTCGACATTATATTTATCCATGAAGGAGCCGGGACAACCCGTCCGGTTGATGGAACCGACCCGCAACGTTTTCGACAATTGACCAGTCAGGAGTACTTTGCCCGTCTGGCCCAGCGGATTATCAGCGCGTTGACTCTGGTTACCCGTGAGGGGATTGCCTACAAGATCGATACCGAGTTGCGTCCTTCGGGCAACCAGGGGCCGCTGGTTACCGGGCTGGATACCTTTGAGGTCTACCACCGGGAAACCGCACAACCCTGGGAGCGTCAGTCAATGACCCGTGCCCGGATGATCTGTGGTCCCCCCGAGTTTTTGCAACGTTGTCAGACTTTGATTGAAGAACTGACATTTGGCAGAGACTTACCGGATAATCTGGCTGCTGAAATCTGTCGTCTGCGCCAACGGATGGAGAAAGAAATCGCCCGTGAAAGTCGTGAGCGGATCAATATCAAGACAGGTCGCGGCGGGATGGTTGATGTTGAGTTTTTAACCCAGTATCTGCAACTGGTTCATGGGCGAAAATATCCGCAGCTACATTGTCAGAATACCCTGCAACTGTTGAAGGAAATGATCTCTCTGCAACTGCTCGATGCTGCTGACGGTGAAACCCTGCTGACGGGGTACAAGACCTTGCGCAGGCTCGAAAACAAATTACGGCTGCTTTATGATCAGTCGATGAACGAATTGAATGCCAGTGGAACGAACCTGCGACGAATTGCTCGCAGTCTGGGCTATGAGAAACAGGCGGGACCGCCTGAAAACCAGCTCATGGAAGATTACCACCGGATTACCGAAAATATTCGCGCAGTATTTGAACGTTATCTCTGTCCGGTGGCGACAGACGCATGAGGCAAAGAGGCTGAATCAGATGACAACACGGGTGATGGTCATAGACGATGATCGGGGAATTCGTTCTTTTTTACAGAAATCCCTGACGGCCAAAGGGTACGAGGTTGAGGTTGCCGAGCGAGGTGCCACTGGTTTGCAACGCTTGTTGGCCGGAGATTTCTCGCTGGTTTTTCTCGACCTGAATATGCCGGAAATATCCGGGCAGGCAATCTGTTCGGCCTTGCGTCGTCAGGAGAAAACGCGCGAATTGCCGGTGGTCATGATGACCGCGATGTTTCAGACGCCGCAGCAGATGGAACAGATGAAAAATGAATATGGGGCCAGTGACTTTTTACTCAAGCCCTTCACGGTGGCGGACCTGTTCGCTGTTGTTGATGCGCAAATTGGTTCTGAAGAGAAGAGTGAAGATGCGGGTGAAGAAGAGAGCCAACCTGTGGCTGAAGAGCAGAAGCCGTCACCTGCCGAGGAGACCCCGCCAGAACCGGCAGCACCTGCTGAGTCTATTGCAGGAAGTCTCGACAAAATGCCTTTCCCCCTGTTGCTGCATACGCTCTATCAGCGCAAAGTCACCGGATTGCTGCATATTCAAAAAAAGGCCGCCAAAAAGGTTGTTTACATTAAAAGCGGATATCCGATTTTTGCCCGGTCCAATATTCTGGGTGAATGTCTGGGACGTATGCTGGTCAAAGAGGATGTGATTACCCAGGTCGATTGTGATCAGTCGATTGAAAACAGTAAGACTTCTGGCCGGTTGCAGGGAACGGTTCTGATTGAAATGGGCCTGCTGACGCCGCAGGACCTGCACGCTGCGCTCCGCCGACAGGTGATAGAAAAATTGCTGACAATTTTTTCCTGGGCAGAAGGTCAGTTCCGTTTTGTTCCACAGGAAGATTTCAAGAAGAATGTGACCAACATTGAACTGTCACCATCGGCACTGATTCTGGAGGGGATCAAAAGGTACTGGGACAAAAAACGGGTCGAGGATTATTTGCGCCCTCATTTGAAGGATTATCTCCAGCAGACCCAGAATCCGCTGTACCTGTTTCAGGAAATGGGTCTGTCACGACGAGGAGAAGAAGTTTTTGCCGAGTGTCTTGGTGATCTGACATTGGAAGCTATTCTGGAACGCCATCCTCTGTCCAAAAGAGAAGTCCAGCAGGTTTTGGCTGCCTTGTTGATTGTCGGCATGGTCACCCCACGGACCACACCGGGTTTGCTTGATGATGATGCGCGGGCCCGGCGCAAGGCTGAACGGCCGATTGACAGTGAACTACGCAAGCAGATTCTTGAAGATTATAAAAGGATTATGCCCGCAGATTACTTTGCCGCTCTTGAAATTGATCATAAGAGTGACAGTTCGACCGTACGTCGGGCCTATTACAAGCTGGCCAAACAATATCACCCTGATCGCTTTTTGGGCCGTGGACTTTCTAACGATATGGAGCACAAGGTCAACGAAATCTTTGGCCATATTACCCAGGCCTATACGGTTCTCAGCAATCCGACCACCCGGAGTGAATATCGGGATGAGCTGGAAAATGGCCCTGTCGCCAAAGTGGATGTCAATCAGGTCATAGAGGCTGAAACAGCCTTTCAGCAAGGGCGGGCCTTACTGAAGGTTCGTCAGTACCGGGATGCGGCGAACAGATTGAAGACATCGATCGAGTTAAGCCCTGAAGAGCCGGAATATCTGACCAGCTATGCCTGGGCCGTTTTCAAATCTGCCCCTGAGAATATTGGGCACCAGAACCAGGCCCTTGAAATCCTGCTTGCCTCACGCGAACTGAATCCCGGCCTGGAAATGACCCACCTTTATTTGGGTTATGTCTACCAGGCGTTGGGCAAGGAGCGTCAGGCGGAAAAATCATTCGAAATGGCGGTGCAGGCCAACCCCGACTGTACCGAAGCGTTGCGTGAGTTGCGCTTGATCAACCTGCGTCGTGAACAGCCGGAAGCATCAAAGGGGCTGTTTAAAAAATTTCTGAATAAGGATTGAACCTTTTCAGTTTTTGTCGGCGTTGGCGATCGCCTCGGACATCCGGGTCAGGTTGAGTTGATGCAGGGCTTCGGCAAACAGGTTACTGCCGAGTATCGGGCGCACCCGGTTGAGATAGCTGCCAATAATCCGGCTGCGGATACTGTCACGATCTTTTTTGGACAGTGGCGTGCAGACAGCTCCGACTTCAATACGATCACCTCGCCCTATTTCCCGTCCCATAATTGAATAAACGGCTTTGGCATGCAGATCGTAAGTTTCATCTTCCCTTTCGATATGGATCTCCATCTCTTCTTCGTGCGCCAGCTCAATCGGTGAGACAAAGCGGATACCACGATCAGCAATTGTCAGGGTGCTGGTGTCGAATTGCTGCCCTCTGACCTTCACCCGGATCGGCCATTCCATGTTGATTCGGATATGGTTACGTGGTGTGCGATGAAAATGATTTTCCAGCGCCAGATAAAGGGTTTCAATCGTGAGTGGAACTTCCAGCCGATGATTGTCATGATAATGAGAAGAACTGAGTGTCAGCCTATGTTTGAAACCTGCTGGATGTGGCAGGCCTTCACTGATAATCAGCAGAGGATCATCTTCCGGATTGTCGGTCAACCGGTAACCCCATTCTGTTAAAAGCACCTTGAGAAGTTCATAGAGCGGGGTGTTTTCTACACAGATATGGACATTCTTAACCAGGAAAGAACGGGGGGCGTTACCAAGCATAGGTCAGTCTACAGCTCCGGGGAGAGGTTTATGAAAATCGAGGATAATGGAGGTACAGTCATCCTCTGGTGGTGACAGGCTGCCAAAATCAACCATTCTCTGGTAAGCCGCATCCAGAAACTCAAGATGGTCCCCCTCAATTTCCAACAAGGCGGCTTCAACCCGTTTGCTGCCATACTGCTCACCTGAAGAATTAACGGCCTCGCTGATACCGTCCGTATAAAGCAGAAGCCGATCTCCGGTTGAAAACTGGAATGATCCAAGCTCGATATCGGGCTTTTCGAAAAAACCAAGAGGTGGACCTGTTGGTTCAAAATGAATGATTGTCTTGTCGCGCCGGAGCAACGGGGCAACATGGCCACAGTTGATGTAGTGCATCCGCAGACTTTTAGGGTCGATGACAGCCAAAAACAGGGTGGTTGAAAAAAAATGATCCAGCTTGTCACTGCGGCTGGCAAAGTTGCGCAGAAAATGATTGACACCGGTGACAACCGCCAGAGGATCACATTGCTCAGCGGATGCACGATGAATGAAACCATAGATCAGTGACATAACGATTGAGGCATGCAGGCCATGTCCCGTGACGTCACCGATGTAAAGAGTTTGGCACCCGTCCGACATCTGGATGAAATCAAAATAGTCGCCGCCCAACCCCTGGGCCATCTGATTTTTGACCCCGATACAGGACCAGTCGCAGACCGGAGAACTTCGGGGGAAGAGCAGCTGCTGAACCCCGCGGGCCAGATCAATATCCTGGCTCAGATTATTCTGACAGTTGCTGTCGCATGAAGTCTTTACGGTCAAGTCACTCTTCCTCATTGAAAAGATGCCGTGGTTGAACGTTGCCAAGAGCCGCAATCATGCTGCGACGAATCCCGGGAATCTCAGTGGCCAGAGAAGTAATCAGTTGCTTCATCCGTTGACGTTTCTGGTCTACAGTGCCGCAGACCGGGCAGGAACAACAGATAATCGGGAATCCATATAGACGGCTGTATTGAATGATATCAGATTCTTCGACGTATACCAGTGGGCGGATGACGGTATGTTTGCCATTGTCGGCAAGTAATTTGGGACTCATTGCCGCAAGGGTACCGATATAGAATTGGTTGAGAAGCAGGGTTTCAATGAAATCATCCAAATGATGGCCCAGGGCAATTTTGTTGCAACCAAGCTCGCTGGCCAGGCGGTACAGGACCCCGCGGCGCAGACGGGCACAGAAAGAACAATAAGAAGAACCAGGCCGTATTTTTTGTTCGATAGTTTCGTAGCAATCAGTTGATTCCATCCGGTATTCAAAGCCCTGCTCCTGCAGGTAGGACTCGATGACTTCGGTGCGAAAGCCAGGGAATCCGGAGTCTACATTGACCGCAACCAGTTCAAATTTGACCGGGGCCTTCTGACGCAATTCTTCCAGAATATGAAGCAGGGTATATGAATCTTTGCCGCCTGAGACACCAACCGCAATACGATCTCCTTCTTCAATCAGATTGAAATCTCCGATAGCACGTCCGGTTTGCTTTTTTATCCGTCGATAGAGTTGTTGCTGAGTCATTTGCCGATCCATTGTCGATGATTTATAAAAACAGCGATTTTTAAACGATTTACCCAGGCAATGCAAGTTGAGCAAAAAAAATTGATACAGGGATGAGAATTTTTGTTAATATCATCAAATTGGACTTTGTTAAATGAAGGGGGGATGGAGACTGTATGACATGAAGTTATTGTTGTTGCTGCTGTGTTTTCTGTTGATGCCAATCCTGGCTCAGGCTGAATTACAGGTCAATGTAGTGAAAGTGGTACGGGGTCCTGTGGTCGATGGGGACAGCTCTGATCGTATATGGCAACGGGCAAAACCGGTTCTGATTAATGATCAAACCGCCGACGAGACCATTTTGTTGTCGGCTCTTTATACTGACGAACGAATCTATTTTCTGGTTCAGTATCCAGACAAGGCGGAAAACCCCTTGCACGAGCCCTGGACCTGGGACATGGACAAGAACCGGTACGTTGAAGGGGCTCACCGCGAAGACACCTTTGTTTTCAAGTGGAACATGATGGCGCATGATGTCAATCTGTCCAACTTTTCCGATGACGATTATCGTGCCGATATCTGGTACTGGAAAGCAAATCGCAGCAATTTATCAGGCTATGCCGATGATAAGATGCAGATTCTTTCTTCACGATCTGCTGGGTTGAAAGGAAAGACCGCTCATGAGTCCGATGAGGGCAAGCGATTACACAGCTTTAGTGGTCGGGTCCACTGGCTGACCCGGCTTGCAGATAAGGGGAAGGCCCCTTATCGAAAAGTTCCTCGACCTGCACAGTTTTCGACTCAGGTCATCAATCGTTTTTTGCCTGCTCAACCGACGGGCAGTCGGGGAGATGTCAAGGCCATGGGCCGTTGGCAAAGTGGTTTCTGGTTTATTGAATTCAGTCGAAAATTGCGAACCGGTCACAAGGATGATATCCAGTTTTCACCAGACAAGAGCCCTCTTTTCGGGGTTTCGATCTTCAGTCTTTATGGCAACAACTTTGATGTCAATTCTCCCAACCTTTACGGAATGGGACGGATATCAGAGCCGTTGCGGCTCCATTTTATCCAGCCGGTATATTGAAATCCAACTCAAAGGCCGCTGCTTCATTATTGAAGCAGCGGCCTTTTTTTGCGGGTGGATTGCAAGAGTGAATTGACAGAAAGTGGCGGCGGGAAAGCAGATAAGCATAAGAGGGTTTTCTTTCCACCCAATGTGCTCCCCACCGGTTGTGATAAAAGGGATTGCACCCCCTCTACAAGATGGCCTATAATCACCGCTATAAAAAGTGCCAAAAAAGGAGATGATTATGGATCGAATACTTGCCTCTGCGTCGGTCAGTATCAGTGATCTGAAGAAAAATCCCAGTCGAGTCATTCATGATGCCGAAGGTGCACCGGTTGTAATTTTGAACCACAACAAACCGAGTGCCTATCTGGTTCCTGCTGAAACTTTTGAAGCGGTTATGGAGCAACTCGAAGATTATGAGTTGGCAAAGCTGGTTGAAGAGCGGGCTGAGGAAGTCAGCGTAAAGGTCGATCTTGATGAGTTATGAGCTGGCATTTAAAAAGTCGGCCTTGAAGGAGTGGCACAAACTCGATGAGTCGGTTAGAAAACAGTTTAAAAAGAAGCTGGCTGAACGCCTTGAGCAACCACGGGTCAAAGCTGATCGGTTACGCAGTTTGCCCGATTGTTACAAGATTAAGTTGAGAAATGCCGGTTATCGATTGGTGTATCAGATAGATGATCATCAAATTCTGGTGATTGTGGTCGCTGTCGGTCGTCGAGATCGTCTGTCTGTGTATCGCTCAGCCGGGAAGAGACTCTGAATGACCGGGGATTGAATCCGGTTACTATCAAAGGCCGCATGGCAGGTTCACTGATCCTGTTCTGCATGGTGATCCTTCAGTCCGATCATGCGTCGTATATCTTCAAGAATCATATAGAGTCCCGGAATCAGCAGCAGGGTAATGCCGGTGGCGAAGAGAATGCCAAAGGCCAGGCTGATGGCCATCGGGATCAGAAACTGGGCCTGAACGCTGGTTTCAAGAATAATCGGGGTGAGCCCGCAAAAGGTGGTCAGCGAAGTCAGGATGATGGGACGAAAGCGTCTGGTTCCTGCTTCGACCAGGCTCTGGTGCAGATCCATCCCCTGCCGTCGATTACGGTTGGCGCGGTCGATGAGTAACAGCGAATCGTTGACGACGACCCCAGACAGGGCAACGACACCGAAGAGGCTTAACAGGCTGAGATCAAACCCCATCAGAATATGGCCAAGGACTGCCCCGATCATTCCAAAAGGAATGGCGGCCATGATTAAGAGTGGTTGGCTGTAGCTGCGAAATGGGATTGCCAGCAGGGCAAAAATCATCAGCAGGGCCAGCTCAAACCCGCTGAGCATGCTTTGCATCGATTCAGCGCGCTCTTTTTCTTCCCCTTCCATATCGAAGCTCAAGCCCGGATAGTCTGAAACCAGCTGGGGCAGGATATCGGTTTTAAGTTCTTTGAGAATGTCCTGAGTATTATTTTTATGACTGTTAACGCTGGCAGTGATGTTGATAACGCGTTTGCGATCTGTGCGGTTTATTTGAGAAAATCCAAAACCCTGGCTGACACTGGCGGCAACGTTAAGAGGAATTTCTGCTCCCGCCGGGGTACGGATGCGCAGGTTTTCAAGGTCGGCCAGAGTCCGGCGGTTTTTCTCAGGATAACGCACCATGACCTTGATTTCATTACGGCCACGTTGCAGGCGCAGAGCCTCTGATCCGTAGAAGGCGGCTCGAACCTGGCGGCCCAGATCACTTTCTGTAATACCGAGGGTTCGGGCGGCGGGCTTGAGACGTAATTTGATCTCGCGTTTACCACGCGAGTAGCTGTCTTCAATATCTCCAACCCCGGGGTATTCTGCCAGGACATCCCGCAGTCGGTTTGAAGCTTTCTCGAGAACAGCGAAACTTTCGTGGGCCAGCCGAACGTCTATGTTGGCTCCCATATGGATCAGGTTTGAGGCAAAAGTCAGCGATTCGATTCCTGGCATTTCTCCCATTTTTTCACGCCAGCGAGCTGAGATTTCAGTGGCCGGGATGCCACGCTGCTCACTTTTGGTCAGAAACATGGCGACATTGGTCAGGTGGGTGCCATTGCTGGTGAATCCGCCGCCCGGACCGCCACCTGCAATGGTTCCTCCGACGACTGAATAGATATTGCGCAGGATCGAATCTCCTGCGGGACGTTTTTGGTCATATTCGGCGACGGTTTCAAGGGCTGTCTCGACCAGGCGCTGCTGGACTTTGGTGGTTGCTTCGATCGGCATCCCCCGGGTCATCTGGGCCGCAGCAGTAATCCGGTCTCCATCAACTTCGGGCATAAAGCGAAATTTGATAATTCCACCTTTTACGATACCGATAGTCAAAATGAGCGCCGCCAGAGCGAGGGCCAGCGAAACATAACGGTAGCTGATATTCAGTTCCAGGGTTTTGCGATAGGGCCCGGCGACAAACCGATCAAGGTTATGGCCGAAGAGACGGCGGGTTCTGTCGATGGCACCAAGTAATCCCCGACTTTCACCACGGCGTTTTCCCATTGCCAGATGGGCGGGTAAAACAAAGAGTGATTCAATCAGCGAGGCCAGGAGCAAGGTGATGACAATCAGGGGGATGACCTTGATGAATTTGCCCATCATTCCCGAAACAAAGATCAGTGGCATAAAGGCCGCAACGGTGGTCAGAACCGAAAAAGTAACGGGGACCGCAACTTCGAGGGCTCCGTCCATTGCCGCTTTCGCAAAAGGTTTACCCGCCTGACGGTGCTCATAGATGTTTTCGCCCACGACAATCGCATCATCGACCAGTATCCCCAGGGCAAGAATAAAGGCAAAGAGCGAGATCATGTTGATTGAAACCCCGATAAAGGGCATCAGAAACAGGGTGCCGAAAAAGGAAATCGGAATTCCCAGCATGACCCAGAGAGCCAGTCTGATTTCAAGAAACAGCCCCAGAATAATAATGACCAGACCGAGGCCGTAAAGAGCATTTTTTTGCAGCAGTGACATGCGGCTTTCAAAGATTTCAGAACTGTCGTTCCAGGTCGCCAGCTTGATACTGTCGGGCAGTTGCAGACGCTTGTTGTTGATGTAGTTACGGACGACCTCAGAGATTTCGGTTGGTTTCTGATTGCCAATGCGAAAAACCTTGACCATCGCAGCGGGTTGGTTGTCGAAGCGGGCAAACTCGTCAGTATCTTCAAATCCGTCAACCACCTGGGCGATATCACCCAGGGTGACCTGGGTACCATCCGGGTTGCCAAGAATGACAATGTCGGCATATTCAGGCCCGAAATAACGTCTTTCCTTGGTTCGCAACAGAATTTCACCAGCCGTGGTTTTAATCGATCCTCCGGGCAGGTCAAGAGAAGCGCTACGGATTTTCGCCGCAACCTGGTCAAGGGTCAGGTGATATTGACGCAGGCGCTCCTCGGGGATTTCAATCGAAATTTCAAAAGGGCGGACTCCGCCAAGATCCACCTGGGTAATGCCGGGAAGTTCCAGTAACTCGTCTCGAACTTTCTCGGCCTGTTGGCGCAGACTGCGTTCTCCAATCTGACCGTAAACCACCACCGAGATGACTTCGCGACGATTAAGCAGTTTGCTGATCACCGGTTTTTCAGCATCTTCAGGAAAGGTGGTAATCCGATCGACCTCACTCTTGATGTCTTGCAGAACCCGGTCCGGGTCGTGATCGGCATAGATTTCGGCGACGATACTTCCAGAGCCTTCGCTGGCGGTTGACTTGAGTTGTTTGATCCCGTCGACTCCGGTCAGCCCTTCTTCCACCTTGAGGATGATTCCTTCTTCGACCTCTTCAGGTCCGGCACCAGGATAGGCGACAACGACAGCAATCCGGTCAAGAGAGACTTCGGGGAAAACCTCCTGTTTGATATGTGGAGCCTTGATGATTCCCCCCAGAATCAGGACCAGCATCAGCAGGTTCGCGGCCACATGGTTGGTTGTCATCCAGCGGACGGCACCTTTCATTTCGGATTCCCCCTGCTTTGACGACGCAGTTTCATTCCGGGGGCAGCTCCTGAAATGCTGGTTAAAATCAGTTGTTCCCCACCCTGGAGACCCTGATCGATCAGCAGGGTCTGCTGTTGACGCCGTAAAACATGGACGGGACGAATTTCAAGCAGATTTTTGTCGTTCATCAACCAGACAACATCACCTTCTCGCAGGGCATTGCGCGGAATGGCAACGACCTGTTCAAGTTGAGAACCTGTCATTTCGAGCTCAACAAAAAGTCCATTTGTCAGGGGCAGGTCTGTTTTTTTGTCATGGCGTAAAAGGTTGTACGGGTCTTTGCTGCCAATGACGATTTTGGCCATGCGGGTTGTCTTGTCAATTTCTCCGTGAGCACGAATGACGCTTCCCTGCCACTGATACCGGCGTGAGCCGACCTGGGTTGAAATGGTGCAGGGAGATCCTGTTTGGTCGCTTCCTGCCAGGGGAATTTTCAGCCATTGCAGGTCTTCAATCGGCAGCGGAGTGATGATTTCAGCCCGGTCTGTTCCGGCCAGCATTGCCAGGGGGGTGCCGACGCGCACATATTCACCCAGATCGACCTGTTTGTTGTGCAGTCTCCCATTGAAAGGAGCGCGGATGCTGGTTCTTTCAAGGTTCAGCAGGGCCTGATCAAGCCCGGCCTGTGCTGCCGCAAGATTGGCGTGTTCACTGGCGAGTTGTGGTTGACGAAGGACCAGAGGCCCAGGAGTCCCTTTATCTTTCAACTCCAGATTTTCCCACTCCTGCCGGGCAATCGCAGCCTGTTCTTGTTCCATCTGCAGGTTGGTTTTAGCGCGTGCCAGTTCTGCCTTCGATTTTTCGACCGCCAGGCGATAATCTCGCGGATCAATTTCGAGCAGTTTTTCGCCTTTTTTGAAGAATCCTCCGTTAACAAAACGTGGCGAAATCCATGTCAACTTACCGCTGACCTCAGCCACCAGTGAGATTTCCTGCCAGGGTTCAACCAGACCCGTCGCAAAAACGACAGCGGGCTGCGAACGCCTGACAACTTCAAGCGTTTCGACCATGACTCCGGGATTTGTTGTCGGTCTTTTTTCCGGTGCCTTGCGAGACTTGATAATGGCCAGACTGCCCAGCCCGGCGACAAGCAGAATCAGCAGGGGCAGTAGCCATTTGACGGTTTTTTTCGGTGCGGATTTATGGTTCATTTGCCCATCTCCTGCCTGGCAAGACGTTGGTGATCAGTTGCAGATTGGTTGGCCATCCAGGTTCCACCCAGTGCCCGGGCCAGAGAGATCCGCTGTGAAAGCAGTTGACGGCGGGCAGTCAGTAGCTGGCTTTGGGTGTTGAAGTGAAAAACCTGGGCGGTCAGAACGGGCAGATAGTCACTCAGACCTCTGAGATAGCGATCAAGAGCGAGCCGTTGCGTCGCTCTGGTTGCCCTTTCCTGTTCCATAAGATGTTCAATGCGAATACTGGTGGTTCGGTTGCCACTCAGGGCATCTTCGACTTCCTGAAATGCTCGCAAGACAGATTCCTGGTAGGCGGCAACAGATTCAGCCAGAGCGGCACGATTGCGTGCGACTTCTGCTTTACGACGTCCACCATCGAACAGGGGTTGCGACAGTTTAAGGAGCAGATTCCAGAAATTTCCGCTCAACAGGGTTCCGGTGATATCAGAACGGGAACGGCCAAAGCTGCCGACCAGATTGAAGCTGGGAAAACGATCTGCAATAGCGGCGGCGGTTTCGGCATCTCTGGATTTGACCCGGAACAGCCCGGCGCGCAGATCAGGACGATACTGAAGAAGAGTCGCGGGGACTCCCGCTGGTAATTGTGGTGGTGCCAGGGGGATTTGCTTTTGTTGTGGCAGGGGGTTCATCCCGGGATAATTGCCAAGCATGACCGCAATGGCGTTTTCGGTGACTCTCAGGGCCTGTTGAAATGTCATGCGGCTGGCTTTGGCTGTCGCCAGACTTTGACGCGCCTGGTACAGATCGGTGACAGTAGTGATGCCCTGGCGATAACGATTTTCGACACGCTGCAGGCTGTCCTGGTAACGTTGAATGGTCTGGTCTGTCAGTTGAATCTGTGCCCGTTGTTCAATCGCCAGATAATAGAGATCTGCCAGTTGTGCAGACAGATTCATATAGAGACTCTGCAGGTCATTTCGGGTGGCCCGATAACTCAGTCGCGCAGCCTGATCTTTTGCCGAAAGCTTGTTGAACAGGTCGAGTTCAAAACTTGCCGAGACAGAAAGCTGTGATGTTTCGCTCTGGAGTTCACCAAATAGCCCCGGCTGGCCAGAGCGGCCTGTTTGGCCGTCGAGGGTCAAGTTCGGGTATCGAAATGAGCGGATCTGACGCATCAGTGCCGCCGATTGCTGCAAGCGGGCATGGCCCTGAACCAGACTCAGGTTCGAACGGAACAATTGTTGGATCAACCGCTCAAGGCCGGGATCGTTGAAGCTGTGCCACCAGGGCTTCTGGAAATCCGGGGTCGCATCTTGCCCGGTTTGGTCTGAATACTGGTCAGGAAGCGGCGCAGAAGGTGTGATGGGCCGTGCTTGATGCAGACTGCATCCTGCCAGCAACCACACGGATAGCAACAGAAAGAATATGCCAGTTTTCAACATGGCGCCTCCAATCCTGAACTGACATAATTAATCAGGAGCTCTGCAATCTTTTCTGCGGGGAGAGGAGGAAGGATGCCTGGCAGCTCCAACGGAGGACGACCAAGCGTACACATGGTATGTCCCATGGCCCCCAGGGTAAATTGCAATCTGGCCTGAAGGATTTCTGCCGGAATCTGGGGCAGGGCAAGTTGCAGGGCTGCTGACAACTGTAAAAAAAGTGGGGTTACCAGTTTGATAAAACAGTCTCTGACTGTAGGGTCAGGTTCTACCAGGGCACGACCGACCAGAGTCGTGAAATCCTGAGCTCCTGATTCAGATTGACGAAAAGCCAGAGTTGGTTCGATAAAGGAGCCTATCAGGTCAATGACTCGTGGTCGAATATTCTGTTGTCGGGCAGTGTGCAGGACCTGCTCAAGAAGATCCTGACGGATCTGGTTGAGGGGGTGCAGGCGTCGTTCAAAGACTGCTTGCAGCAGAGCGTCTTTCGATCCGAAGTGGTAGTTGACCGCGGCCAGATTGACCTGGGCCTGGCCGGTAATTGCTCGTAACGAAGTGCTATGAAACCCGTCACGGGCAAAGAGGTGCTCCGCTGCATCGAGGATGCGCGTTTTGGTGTCGATTTGTGGCATGGCTCATTTCTCCTGAATGAAACGCTCATTTAAAACGATCGTTTTAATTTTGTCAAGGGGGACTGATTTGACAGCAGAGAACAAAAGCCTATAAGGTGGTTGAACCTGTTGTTTTTACAAGAAAAGATTCAGTTTGTCATTTCGGGGGATAGGGGACCGCACGGGTGTTCAAGAGACTTAAATTATTTCTCGGCCCTTTGCTGTTGGGGGTGCTGCTGCTGTTGGCCGAAGGTTGCCTGGCTCCGTCTGCGCGTCCGCCTGTTTTGCAAAAAACTGATTCACAGCTCAGTCTGATTTCCAGACAGATTCATCGCCGGATCATTGCGGCCCGGACGGATTCTCCCCAGTCACGTGAAGTTCATCTGTTGCAGCGTTATTATTCGCTTCATGCTGATCGTCCTGCCTGGATTGTTCGTCAGGGGATATCTGCTGCAGCCTGGCAGTTGCTTGGATTTCTGGAAGCGGCAAATGAAGAAGGCCTGCCCCCTCAACGTTACGAGCCTAACCGGCTGAGAAAACTGTTGCAGCCTCCGGCAGGTGAAAAGGTCGCTTATCGTGGCTGGTCTCCTGCTGAAGTCGCCCGGATTGATATCGCCCTGAGTCGCGCGTTTTTTCGCTATGCAGGGGACAATTTGCGTGGGCAGGAACGGAGTTGGAAATCACGTGGTGACTGGCATCGCCACCCGCGTGATGTTAACCCGGTTCAATTGCTTGACTTGGCTCTCGAACTGGACGCACTGCCATCGGCTCTGACAGAGATCACCCCGCCTTATCCCGGTTATCGGCAACTGCGCCAGGTGCTGAGGCGTTACCGTGATCTGGCAATGCTTGGTGGCTGGCCGCAAATCAATGCGGGGGAGACTCTTCATCCGGGTGAAAGTGATCCTCGGGTTTCAGCCTTGCGCCGTCGTTTGCAGCTGGAGGGTGATCTGGAGGCGAATGATGACCGGGGGGATGTCTTCACCCTGGAGATGCAACGTGGACTGCGGCGATTTCAGCAACGGCACGGGTTGAGTCCGGATGCCACCCTGGGTCCGCAGACACTCCGGGCGCTGAATGTTTCGGTCGAACAACGAATTGACCAGATAATACGGAACATGGAGCGATGGCGGTGGGAATCTGGTCGGCCTGAAAAAACCGAAATTCGCATCAATTTGGCGGCATTTTCACTGGAAGCTGTAAGCGCCGGAAAATTGCAACTGCAAATGCCGGTCATCATCGGGCGGCAACAGCGCTCAACGCCTTTGTTTGTCAGCCAGCTGGAAGCTCTTGTCTTGTCACCCTATTGGTATGTGCCACCAACCCTGTTGCATGAAGCTTTGCCACGTATTGTCGCCGATTCAACCTATTTGCGTCGCAATCATTACGAAGTTCTGGATTCACAGGGAGAGGTGCTTCAGGTCGATTCTCAATTCAGTCGCAGATGGCAACGCGGAGAGGTAAGCGCGGCATTGCGGCAGCAGCCAGGGCCCTGGAACCCGATGGGGCAGATCAAATTTCTGCTGCCCAATCCCTGGTCGATTTATCTGCATGATACCCCCGGGAAAAAACTCTTTACCCGGGCACGTCGAGCCTACAGTTCTGGCTGTATTCGTTTATCTCAGCCGCAGGAGTTGGCGCGCTGGTTGTTGTCTCGTCATGCCGCAAGCCCGCGTCAGGTTGAAGGTATTCTCAATTCCCGAGGGTCACGGCTGGTCCGTCTGGAAAAGCCGGTCCGGTTGAGAATCGGCTACTGGACAGCCTGGGTCGATGCCTCTGGCCGAATGAACTTTCGTGATGATATTTATGGTCGGGATCGCCGACTGGCGCGTGAGTTACGTCAGAATCCCCCTGTTTTTGCGAGTGCCTCACTTCAGAAAAGATGAATTAATGGGCAATCTGTTCCTTGCGTGTTGTATCAGTCTCTTGCTGAGGGATTTCCGAGTCGAGCAGCAGTGCCAGCCAGCGGGTTTCAGGTTTGACCTCAAGAGCAATCTTGACAATCATCGTCAAGGGCACAGAAAGCAGCATGCCGACTGGCCCCAGGGCCCAGCCCCAGAAAACCAACGACAGAAAAACGACCAGAGTCGACAGGCCCAGTTTGCGCCCCAGCAGTTTTGGTTCAATCGCACTTCCCATCAGCAGGTTGACGGCCAGGTAACCGCCTGCCACCATCAGACTCGAACCGGGGCCCAGTTGAACCACAGCCAGCAGCACTGCCGGGACTGCCGCGATAATCGAGCCGATATTCGGCACGTAATTGAGCAAAAAGGCCACCAGACCCCAAAGCAGAGGGTAGTCAAGGCCAAGAAACAACAACCAGCCACTGATCAGAACCCCGGTAGCAAAAGAGACCAGAGTTTTGATGGCGAGATACTGTTGAACACCGGTATTGAAGCGTTCAAAGGACTGCAACGAGGTTTCAGCATCATCCAGCCCGGCACGCAGCTTGGCCGGGAGACCGGCAGCTTCCAGCAGGATAAAAACCACTGTCAGCAGAATCATGAAGGTATTTGCCAGCACTCCACTGGTGCGTGCCAGCATATTCCCCGCCAGTTGCATCGCCTTGCCCGGGTCAAAATAATCTGTCATCAATGTTGGTGAAACCCGAATGCCCAGACTGTGCAGCCAGCTGACCAGTGCCAGGGTCTGGGCGCGCAAGCTTTGCTGGTACTCGGGAAGGGCGCGGGTAAAGTCATTCACCGAAGATCCAACCAGGATCAGCAGAGTCAGGCCGCAGCCGATAACCGTCAGAATAACCAGGAGTACCGCCAGACCGGTGGGAACACGGCGTTTCTGCATCCAGTGCATCGGTCCGGTGCAGAGAATCGCAATAAAACTGGCCAGCAAAAAAGGAACCAGCAGGCTTTGCGCCGCACGCATCCCGGCAACAACAATCACAAATGATGCCAATGTCAGAAGCAGTCCGCGGCTGTGAGAGCGAGAAGGTGCCATGATTCTCCAATAAGGCAAGGGGATGATAAACTGCCTGTGGCAGTGGATGTCGGGTGCTGTTGCCCTTTTTTGCGCCAGCATCCTCCTGCGCAAGAGATACCCGCCTTTGTCTTCGATGTCAAGGCAGGGCAAGGATAAGACCCTGGAAATTCACGGAGAATATGCTTTAATTGCTGTGACTCTATTTTTTGATAAGGATTTTGAACTTATGGCCATTATGATCTGGAACCAAAGTTACAGTGTCGGGGTCTCAGAGCTCGACGAACAGCACAAATCGTTGATCCGTATGATTAACGAGATGCACTACGCCATGAATCAGGACAAGGGGCAAGAAGCTATTTCCTCAATTGTTGAGCAAATGTTTGATTACATGGAAGACCATTTTACGACCGAAGAAGGCTACATGCAGCAGTACGGATATCTGGGGTTGCAGGCGCATCAGGGTGAACATGAAGAATTTCGCGCCAAGGCGATGGATCTGAAAGAACGTGTCAGTAGTGGTGAGTTCGTTTTGTCATTTGAAGTTGTGCAGTTTCTTTCTGACTGGCTGCAAAACCATATTATGGTGACAGACATGAAGTACACGTCCCTTTTTGCCGAAAAGGGTTTGCGTTGAGAGGGGATCTCATCTGGATGATTAAAAAAAAGGGCCGGATACTCCGGCCCTTTTTTAGTAGGATTTACGAAAAACCGTCTTGTGACATGAGGGGCAAGGCGGAATGCGAACCGTCGCCTTGAGGCTCATCTCTTTTCCACAGGCCTTGCACGTCAGGGTGCCAGGGCTGGTGACTTCTCCGGTATGAAACTCGATGACTTTCTCCGAACGGCTGGCAACCTCGCTCAACACGTCCGCAGCAGTATGAAGCAGTTTTGCCAGGCCGCTTTGCATTCCCGCCGCCAGGCGATGGGGCTCAGCAGCATTGATGACGGTATCGCGAGTCTGCTTGAGCTTGCGTCCGACCTCATTCAGATCACGGCGTAGATACGCACTGATTTTCTCGGCCTGTTCCCGGGTAAATTCACCCCCGGCGCTGATTTCATCACCCGCCTTCTTGAGGGCTTCATCAATGGTCTTGCGCCCCTCTTGCAGAATTTCCGCAGCCCGGTCGGCCAGTTTCTGGTACAGATGAACATCTTCGTTCTGTTCCGGATTGGGTTTTTCTTCGCTCATGACGTCTCTCCTGTGTGATTCAGCTGATTGTTCTGTATCAAGATTGTACCATCTGTCGGAGCAAATTTCTTGACGGGTTCAAAAGAGATGATAGATCGCGAGTGATTCACAATAGTGAAAATTTTTCTGCCTGCATAAAATCAAGAGCCAGACCGAACTATAGATGGTCTGGCTGGTCGTGTTTGAGCAGGTCTATGTGGTTCGCTATGGGCCGCAATACTCGCAGCCAAAACCCTGGCGAACGAATTTTTCGGAATGATAGCCGGGTTTATTGATCCTTGATTGCCAACGACAAAAATGGCTCACAGAACTAAATCTGTGAGCCATTGATTTGTTTGGCTCCCCGAGCAAGACTCGAACTTGCGACAGGGTGATTAACAGTCACCTGCTCTACCAACTGAGCTATCGGGGAATAGCGTGTTGCGGAATGGGAATATAGGGGATTGAATGCCCGCTGTCAAGCATTTTTCAGCGGATTTTCAGCCGCCTTTCTTCAGGTCGATCAGGACCAGCTTGGCAACCATCTTGAGGGTTTCAAAAATCCCTTCACCTGAGGTTGCGCAGGCTTCAAGATCGGGAACTCCCTCGGGGTTGAGGAGCTTACGCAGTTCTTCAACCGGAGTGCAGTTCGGCAGATCGCGTTTGTTGTATTGAATGACAAAGGGCAGTTTTTCAAGTTGATAGCCCTGTTCTTCGAGATTGTCTTTCAGGTTTTCGAGACTTTCGATGTTGGCGTCGAGACGTTCTTCCTGTGAGTCGACGACAAAGACAACCCCGTCGACCCCTTTGAGAATCAGTTTGCGCGAGGCGTCGTAGAACACCTGCCCTGGTACGGTGTAGAGGTGAAAACGGGTTTTGAAACCGCGAATTTCACCCAGAGCCAATGGCAAAAAGTCAAAAAACAGGGTCCGCTCGGTCTCGGTCGCCAGGGAGATCATCTTGCCTTTGGCGTCCTGTGCGGTTTTGTTGTAAATAAACTGCAGATTGGTCGTCTTGCCGCAGAGTCCCGGCCCGTAATAGACGATTTTACAGTTGATTTCACGTGATGCGTAGTTAATGAAGGACATGCTCGGAACCTCGATCAGTTAAAGAGGTTGTCAATATCGTCATCGGTGATTTCGGCAAACGGACTGTCAGCACCAGGTGCTTCGGCATGACTTTCTGATTTCGTTGCGAGATCGTCGAAGACGGTTTCAAGTTCCTTGCTTGCTTTTTTAACCCGCAAGCGGACCAGACCGAGGGAGCTGCGCTCATCGAAAATAACCACCAGGATAACCCGGCCTCCGATGATGGAGATGTGGATATTATCTTTTTCCCCCTCGTGGAACAGTATCGAGAATTCCTTCTCGCCAATAAGTTTTGCCAGTCCCCCGGTTGCCGCAATGTTGCCAGCGGTCAGGGATGCCAGGCTTGTCGTGTCAAGGTGCTCGGTCTCACCGGTCGCGGCAATCAGCTGTCCATTCTTGTCGACCAGAAAGATGACCTTTGAGTTTGACTCACGAATGAGTTTCTCAATGAGCACCATAATACGCTTGTATTCCTCGTCGTACATCACGAGGGATGATTGCGGGCCAAGCATTGAAGTCTCCTTGTGGAAATTATTGAAAAGCCATTGCACTGTATAACATCCAGCGTTAGATAAATTCAAGGTTTTTCGCCGAATAGAGCCAACGGAGCAAATTGGTTGGAGGAGACTCTGGTGAATCTTGCGGGTGTTCGTTGCAGAGTATTGACTTGTCAGGGGTAAACCCCTATCTTTTGGCCTGAAACCTGTTGTTCTCATGAGAATGTGTCCGGGTGTTTCGGGCGGTGAGGGAAGGAGATTTTATTGCCATGCCGTTGAATTATGAGTCTCCGCTCGGCTTGCGACGCTTGGACCAGCAACATAAGCCCTGGGTGCGTCAGCAGCGTGAAGGTTATGACCTTTCATTGCTCGAAGATTGCGAGAATGCTTACCGTTTTACTGCCGTTGCCAGTGCGTCGCGTGTGCCGCAACTGGTTCGGAATTTTTCACGATACCTGCCTGAAGAAGCCTTTTTTATCCTTGAATACTATCCTGACGAATCATTGACCCAGCGTTCTGCGACCACTGCCGAGCGACCGACTCCCGAGGTGTTCTACTCGCCTTATATGGCGACCTCCGAAATTATCGGTCTGGCTACTCCTTTTTTTGAGCGACTGGTTCATGATGGTTTTGTCGGGTTTGGTTTGGCCAACAATCGTCAGGGGCTGGAGATGTTCTATTCGGAGGAGAAGGTCCTGACCTTTTTTACCGATAATCATTTGCGTCTGTGCAATTTTCTACAGGGGCAGGGGCTGCCTTTTTGTTCTGATCTGGTGCTGCCCGCAGATTTTGGTCACGATCATCTTTCATTGCTCGGGCTGTCACACTATCAGTTGCCTGAATCACTCTCCCGGCTGCATCCTGATGATCTTGATTCGGTCAACTTTTGCCAACAACTGGTCGATTTGCTCGATATGTATCCGGTTGAAGAGGGTCTATCCTTTTTTCTAACCCGCAAGGAACAGGATCAGATCGCCCGGATGCTGGGGGGACAGAGCCGTTTTGGAGAAATCGGCGAAGTTGAATTTGGCACCCTGTTGTTGAACTGGAGTGATTTTGTCACCGAATGCGAAGAGGGGTTTGATGGTGACCTCGATGAGTATCGACTGGGGCTTCGGGTGCGTGATCTGATTCAGTTTGTGATCGATTCGGCTCCAGCCGAACTGGCGGCCCGGGTGGCCCGAATTGTTGAGGAGCCCGATGCCACATTTCGGCGTAATCTGATTGATCGCCGCAAGCGGATTGACAACCCTGTGGTAATTGACGAACCGCAAGATCCCTTTTGGTATCAGGGTGTCGTGCGGCAGCAGGGGGTTGTATTGCGTCGTGATCTGATTCGCAGTGGCTGGTTTACCCGTTAGCCGATGATCTGTCTTGTTGCGGCAACTTCCTATGAAACGGCTCTGCTTCGGCGGCAGCTTCCGTTTCAGCCTGATCCGCTACTGGCGGGTCAAACCTTTTCCTGCCGGTTCGCTGGTGAAAATTTCCTGTTGTTACATTGTGGGATCGGGCCGATCAGTGCGGCTTATGGCCTAACTCGTTTGCTCGAGCGTTCAACGCCCGAGGTGCTGCTGGTTTTTGGTTGCGGGGGCAGTTATCCGGCCAGTGATTTGGCCAATGGCGATCTGGCGCTGGCGACTTCTGAATACTTCGGCGATCTGGGTATTGCCGATTCTTCAGGTTTTATCCCGCTTTCTGCGGCAGGGTTGAAGCACCCTGATGCGGGTCCTCCCCTGTTCTGTCAGCAGGTTGAGTTGATTGCGAACTGGCAGACCACGGCTGCTGACCTGTTACAACAGGCCGCAGGGTTTGCCGGTGTCCGGGTTGGCCAGGGGCCTTTTGTGACCGTCAATACGATCAGTGGGACGCGGGAGCTTTGCCTGCAACTCGAAAAAAGGACGGGTGGAATCTGTGAAAATATGGAAGGGGCGGCATTGGCGCAGGTTGCTGCCGGGTATCAGGTTCCATTACTTGAACTGCGTGGAATTTCCAACCCCTGTGGAACGCGCGACCGTTGCGACTGGGATCTTCCTGCCGGCATGGAGGTGGCGCAACGGGCGATTCTGAGGTTGCTCAAGGATTTCCCTCATCTGCGGAGTCTGGCATGCAACTGACTCTTGGTTATTCTCCTTGTCCCAATGATACCTTCATTTTTCATGCTCTGACACATGGCATCATCGAGGTACCCTTTCAGCTGCAGGTGCGGCATGAAGATGTTGAAACCCTGAATCAGTTGGCCGCTCAGGGAACCCTTGATCTGACCAAGATCAGTTACCATGCCTTTGGCCATCTGCGTGAAGAGTATTGTCTGCTGCGTTCTGGTGGTGCTCTGGGGCGCGGTTGCGGCCCGTTGGTTGTAGCCAGACCCCCCTGCGCCATGGCTGATCTGGAGACAAAAACGATTGCCATTCCTGGTGAGTTGACCACGGCCAATCTGTTGTTGCAACTGCATGGCACAGGTTACCGTCACCTGAAAGTTCTTTCGTTTGAGCAGATTATGCCAGCGGTGGCTGCTGGCGAGGTGGCAGCCGGAGTGATCATTCACGAGTCACGTTTTACCTATCCCGATTACGGGTTGGTCAAGGTGCTCGATCTGGGGCACTGGTGGGAAGAAGAAACCGGGCACCCGATTCCGTTGGGTGGGATTATCGCCCGGCGCAGCCTGGGCCGAGAGCTGATCCACGAACTGGATGATGCCATTGGCCGCAGCCTCGATTATGCCTGGCAACATCCCCGGCAGGCGACGGCCTACATGACCGAACACGCCCAGGAGCTGGATGAAACAGTGATGCGGCGTCACATCGAGCTTTATGTCAATCACTTTTCGCGCGATCTAGGCCCTGAGGGTCTGGTTGCCATCGAAACCCTCTTCACCCGTGCCGAGCAGCGTGGTTTGATTCCCCCCAGTTCTTTGGCGCTTTTCGCCTGAGCTCTGGCGAGGCAGAACAAAACAAAGGCCACTTCAGCAATCTGAAGTGGCCTTTGTTGATGATATCCTGTTGTTGAAAATCAGCCTTTGAGATGGACTGCCTTGATGTATCGGGCTCCCGTTGCTTCACCCAGGGTTTGCAGAGTGGCCTCGTCTGCGGGCGAGTCGATCGAAAAGACAACCATGGCTTCACCCGCTTTTTCACGTCGCCCCAGACTCATATTGCCGATATTGACCCCCGCATCACCAAGAATGGTGCCGATTTTGCCGATCAGGCCTGGGCGATCCTGGTAGTTGATGACCAGCATGTGTTCTTCCGGGCAGAAATCGGTTGAAAAATTACGCATTTTGACAATCTTTGGTGTGCCCTCAAACAGGGTTCCGGCGATGGTTCGTGAACCTTCCGGGCTCTCCAGGGTCAAGGTGACCAGGTTGGAAAAAGAATCGGTCTCGGTTGAACGGACTTCTTCAACCGTAATTCCCATATTGCGGGCCACCAGATTGGCATTGACCAGGTTGACCTCTTGTTCGGTGCAATGATTGAGGAGTGCGGCCAGACCACAGACACTCAAAGGGGCACAATCGAAACGGGCCAGCTTACCGTTGTAGGTAAAGGTGATCTTGTTTGGATTGGGAGGGGCCAGCTGCGAGATGAAATCTCCAATGATGCTGACCAGGGCCATGAATGGTTTCATGTGGTCCATCAGATCGGGATCAAAGCGCGGAATATTGACGGCGTTGGAGAGGGGTCGCCCGTCAATATAGTTGATGATTTCTTTGCTGACATCGACCGCAACATTTTTCTGGGCCTCAAAGGTATTGGCTCCCAGGTGCGGCGTGACAATCATTTTGGGGTGACCAATCAGCTTCTTCAGGGTTTCGGTTGCCGGGGGTTCTTCACTCCAGACATCGAATCCGGCGCCAAGGACCTTGCCCGATTCAAGCGCGTCAAGGGTGGCTGCTTCTTCGTAAATCCCCCCGCGGGCACAGTTGATAATGATGACCCCATCTTTCATCCGCGCGAAATGATCTGCACTGATCATCCCTTTGGTTTCGGTGTTGAGCGGGGTGTGGACCGTGATAATGTCAGAGAGGCGGATCAGGTCTTCCAGTGAGACCAGATTGACCCCGAAATCCTCGGCACGTTTTTCTGAAATATAGGGGTCGCACGCAATCACTTCGGCTTCAAAGGCCTTGCAGCGCAGAGCAACACGACCACCAACCTTGCCCAGTCCGATAACGCCGATGGTTTTTCCCTTGAGTTCATAACCGGTAAAAGGAGCCCGTTGCCAATTGCCCCCTTTAAGGCTGGCATTGGCGATGGTGACCTTGCGGCAGAGTGACAATAACAGCGCCATGGTATGTTCGGCGGCTGAATTCACATTGCCGAAAGGGGCGTTGACAACAATAATGCCCCGTTGGCTGGCAGCCTCGACATTGACATTGTCGATCCCGACTCCGGCGCGGGCAATAATTTTGAGATTGGTGGCGTGTTCAAGCAGGGCCTCGTCGATTGTGGTTCCACTGCGGGTGATGATCGCCTCATAGTCACCGATGGTCTGGTGCAGTTCGAGGATCGACATCCCGAGTTTGACGTCAAGCTCAACACGAGGATCCTCGGTCAACAATGCCAGTCCACTTTTTGAAATTTCGTCTGTCACCAGTACTTTCATTCTTGACCTTCCTTGTATCGTTGCTTGCCAACCAAAAATTAAAAGAGGCGATTTTATTCCCAACGCGGATGCTTGTCAATGGGCGGTTCGGCTCTCGAAAGTGCTCTTTGCGAGTGCTGTCCGGCTAACCGTTGACCCGGGCAAATTCTGTCATGAACTGTGCCAGAGCTTCAACCCCCTCAAGGGGCATCGGATTGTAAATCGAGGCCCGAATGCCCCCGACGCTGCGGTGACCCGCCAGGGCATAAAGCCCGGCTTTTTCGGCTTCGTCGACAAAGCGTTGTTCCAGCGAGGTGTCTGCCAGCCGAAAGGTGACATTCATTGTCGAACGATGGGCCGGGTCGGCAACGCCATGATAAAAGTCTGACCCGTCAAGCAGGCGATAGAGAATGGCCGCCTTTTGTTCGTTTCGGTTCTCGATGGCGTCGATTCCGCCCTGGCGTTTGAGCCATTCCAGTGCCAGGCGAATAGCATAGATGGCAAAGGTATTGGTGGTATTGGTGAGCGAATTATCGCTGGCACAGCGCTTGTAGTTGAGGAGGATGGGGACCTGCTCGGTGGCGAAATCCAACAGATCTTCACGGATGATCACCATTGCCATGCCTGCCGGGCCAAGATTTTTTTGCAGTCCGGCAAAAATCAATCCGAATTGCGAAAAGTAGAGACGGCGCGACAGTAATTCACTGGTCATGTCTGCCACCAGAGGGACTGTGCCGCAATCCGGAAACGCGTTCCAGCGTGTGCCGTACAGGGTGTTGTTGCTGGTCAGGTGCAGGTAGGCGGCATCCTGGTCGATCATTTCGGGACGCAGCTGCGGGATCTGCGTATAGCCCAGTTCTGCACCGCTGAGGATTGTTTTGACGTTGGCAAACGGGGCGGCATCCTGGGCGGCCAGTTTCGCAAAGTTACCTGTTTCACAGTACAGGGCCTTGCGCGTTTTGTTGCGAGCAGCCAGGTTGAGTGGCACCGCCGCAAACTGCATGCGGGCACCACCGTGCATAAAAAGAATGCGGTAGTTGGCGGGCAGTCCGGTCAGTTCCCGAAACAGCTGTTGGGCACTGTCGATAATTTCGCCAAATTCTTTACAGCGATGGCTGATTTCAAGAACCGAAACCCCCATGCCCCGGTAATCGAGCAATTCCTGCTGAATCTGCTGCATGACCTCAGTCGGCAACATGGCCGGACCCGCACCGAAATTATAAACCTGTTGTGTCATCATCTCTATCCTGTCGTGTTCTTAAATCATTTGATCACAGTCAGTCGCGAACGCCCTTTGGGAGGACTGTCGTCAGGTTCATCCGTTGAAGGCTGTGCTGCTGCCGAGGTTGGGCGCTCAAGTTGTGGAAGAGAATCGCCAGCCAGCATATCTTCAACCGCGGTTGCAATTGTCAGGCACTGTTTCATGCAGACCCGATGAGCCGGACAGGTTGAACAATCGGCCTGACCGCCAGCCATTTTAAGGCTGTGGATGACCAGTTCGACACTTTCCAGCTGATTGAGGGGGATCAGGTACATACTCTTTTCTCCAACGTCAGGTTTAGCTCGCCAGGTTGCGCTCTGCCGCTTCGACAAAGCGTTTGAGCCTGGTCATCATGGCCTTGAAATCTTCGGGGCGCAAGGATTGCGGTCCGTCGCTGGCGGCTTCTTCGGGGCAGGGATGAACCTCTACGATCAGGCCATCGGCTCCCGCTGCCGCCGCGGCATAGCACATGGGTGCAACCAGATGAGCGTGGCCGGTAGCGTGAGAAGGATCAATCAGGACCGGCAGGTGGGTCTGGCTTTTCAGAACAGGCACTGCCGAAATATCCAGCGTATTGCGGGTTGCCGTTTCAAAGGTGCGGATCCCGCGTTCGCAAAGGATCACCTTGCGATTGCCCTCAGACAAAATGTATTCAGCACTCATCAGAAACTCTTGTACCGTGGTCGCCATGCCGCGCTTGAGCAGGACCGGCTTGTCCAGTTGGCCCAGCATCTTCAGCAGAGCAAAGTTCTGCGTGTTGCGTGCACCGACCTGCATGACATCGGCATAACGGGCCACCAGCTCAACATCGCGCGGGTTGACAACCTCGGTTACAATGGGCAGCCCGGTCAGATCCCGTGCTTCGGCAAGCAGCTTCAGACCCTCCTCCTCCATTCCCTGAAAACTGTAAGGGCTGGTTCTTGGCTTGAAGGCACCACCACGTAACAGGCGGGCCCCGCTTTGTTTGACCAGTTCAGCTGTTGTGCAGATCTGCTCCCGACTTTCGACCGAACAGGGCCCGGCGATGACCATAAATTCCGGGCCACCGATCACCACTCCCGGAGCAATCTCAACCTGACTCGACTGGTCCTGAACTTCACGACTGGCCAGCTTGTACGGTTTCATGATCGGCACGACCCGCTCGACCCCCGGCAAAAGAGCCAGGGTCTGCAGCTTGTCTTTGCCGCCTTCGTCGCCGACAGCCCCAACAACATTACGGGTTTCACCATGGATAACATGCGGCTGGTAGCCAAGTTCGATAATCCGTTTTTCGACCTCGGCCAGGGCCTGCGTGTCGGCACCCTTCTTCATGACAACAATCATTTCATACGCTCCTTTTTACCTGAATCCTCAGTTTAGACAGGTTTCAGGGCTGTTGAAAAGACAAAAGGCCGTCCGGTACTTCCGGCGGCCTCAACTTTCAACAGACTCAAAAAGAAAAGACCATGGAAGAACCTTTGTGCCGTTCTGCCATGGTCTGAATCCGGTGGCTGATGCCCGCTACAGATTCTTCGCCCCGGCAGACGGCCCGTTAAAGCCGAAAAACCAGTAAAAAGAAAATGAGCTGTTAAAAGCATATGCCATGGTCGGATTCCTTGAAAAATCTGTGTGGGGCGATACTATGCCTGCGCTCAGTAAAAAGGCAAGAGAAAAGACGCACGATTTGCCACCAGGGAACTTGTGTAAAATGATTGCAATCGAAACCAATTATTGCTTGACAGTCTTCGGCCCTTTGGTTATAACGAGTCTCGTTTTGCCCAGATAGCTCAGTCGGTAGAGCAGAGGACTGAAAATCCTCGTGTCGGCAGTTCGATTCTGTCTCTGGGCACCATGAAGATACAAGGCCTCACAGTTTTTGCTGTGAGGCCTTTTTCTTATGGTGGCAACCAGTAAAATACTAAGATCGTTAAATTATCTTTGCACAGCAGCATAAACACTCTGCTCCTGCCCCCAGTACGCATCATAAACATGCTGATAGACCTGCTCGCAGCGCTGGTTGTAGTATTCCTTCGAGTAGACCTCGGGTAGTTCATCCAGCACAATTTCAATTGTCTGCCGCACGGCGGCGCGGGTCATCTCCTTCTTGCGCCAGTCGAGGACCAGCTTCTCCTTCTTCAGTTTTTCCAGCAATGCCCTGGCAACCGATTTGACCTGCTTGCGTTCTGGCTCTTTTAACTCAGGCGGGGGACGAAAGAGCAGATCGAAGACGGCCAACTCTTCTTCGGCCAGCCCTTCCTTCAGGTGGCGTTGCTCTTCTTCGTTCAGCT
>JAJRWH010000103.1 GCA_024276935.1 Deltaproteobacteria bacterium | reverse complement strand
CTAGTTTAAAAAAAAGCCCCCGATCCGGAAAGAATCGAGGGCCTGGTCGTGAAGTAAATCAAAAATCAATAGGATTTCGGTTCATGATCAACGCCATGACAACTCAGCGCACATGAGCCGTGACGGCTGGCAACACCCTGAGCCTTGAACTTCAAATCACCCGCACTATTTGGTTCTACAACGTCTTCGTTAAACCGAATCAGGTACTGATTCGTCCTGCTGCCATGGGCATCATGACAGGTAAAACAGCTGGTCCCGGGAAAATCACGGGTCCCGTTACCCTGAATATGCAAGGCATGATAAGGAAAGCTTTCATTACCGAGAATGCTGTTGCGCTCATGACAGCGGTAACAAAGAGCATAGGCTCGCGGGCTCTCTCTGCGACCTGAATCCATATCATAATTATCGACCAGCAAACCCGGATAAACCGAACCATGTGGTCCCTTGGGCCCACCGTTGCTGTCGCTGCCATGACAATCGCTGCAACTGATGGTCGAAACGTCTCCAGGGCGTTCCTTGCGTGCAGAATAAGGCGTTTTCAGACTGATGACGTAAGCGTTGGCTCCCTCTGCTTCAACCGGGTGAAATGAGGGATTGCTGCGTCTGAACTCTTCATGTTTGTTGGTAGAATCAGCCGGCAGGTTGGCGCTATCAGCATGACATTTGTAGCATAACTCATATTCCCTGGTCACATCAGTTCTGAAACTACCCAGCCCACGCTTGCTGATGCCACGATAGGGAGCGTTTTTCTGCAATTGATGAGGTTCATGACAATCGATACACTCAGAATGCCGCTTGGCGTTGACCAACTCTTCGGGTAAAACCTCGCGTTGCTGATGAACTCCACTGATCTCCAGTACCGGATGGCTGTAGGGCTTGCGTAATTCTGCTTCGATATTTTTGTAATCACGTCCAGCACTGTTTGTTATATAGCCTGCTGTCTCCATGGTATGGCGGTCGGCACTACTGCCATGACAACGCAAGCAGGTGCGCTCTTCACCACTGATCGACATCTTCATTCCACGATGACAAGCACGGCAGGATCGGGGAAGAATATTCTTGTCACCGTGCAATCCGGTCAACTTCCCTTTTTGTGCGGCATGAGAAACTCCCACTAAAGGCAGTGACAGGACCAGCACAAACACTGCAAGTTTTACAAACCGCCAGGTTTTTTTCACAACAACTCCTCAAAATTCAAAATGACTGTTTCCAAGCCGCCATACCTGTTCTAGTGAATAGGTGTTGGAGTTCCACCCCAACTCCCACCCCAATCACTGCCCAGGTGACAGTCCTGACAAGTCCCATCGTAATCAGTGATATCGTTACCCGTATAATTACGCCAGAAGGGCAAAGTATATCCGGCGCTGCGCGTATCCTCATGAGGATCATGACAGGTCGTACACTGCATCCTTTCCTGACTATCGAGTGGAACCGTCAATGGAAGACGATAATTGGTGTTATCCGGAACACCCTCTGCCGCATTGATTGCAGACTTGACTGTCGCATTGTAGACAAAGGAAACCGGATGAGATGTTGCAAGATCGACAACTGCCGTTCCCCCTGCAGCATCCAGGGTATCAAAAGTCATGGCGATCTTTGTTGTAAAGTTCTCCAGACCGTTCACCACTTCTCCTACGGCACTGACACCATCATGACAGGAGAGACACATGCGGGTTGCCCCATTGGGATAAGTCGCAGGGTTACTGTTATCATACTGGGCATCAGGGATATCCTTGATATCGACAGTCGAGGACGCGTAGAGAGGAAAGCTTCCCGTTGCCGGGTCCTTGCGGTTCCATAACGGTGATTGAACGGCACCACCATGCGGCGTATGACAAAAAACACAAATACGTGTGTCTGACGTTGCTCGGACGTTATTCAGGGAGTTGCTCGAAAGATTATGTTTGTTTGAGGTTGATGTCAGCGGAACGGCGTAACCGTTACTGATCATAAGAAACAAAAGAATAAAAAAAGTACTCACGAAACGCATATAAGTAACTCCTTGTGCGGACTTGCTGGAACTTCTGTCCGAACTTACAAACCGGTATGTATGCAAAATAAGTACCGCACAGGCTTATCTTGGTGCGCCCAGAAATTGATAAATCTGCAGCTGATGGTTGAAGCTGTCTACGGCATAAATCCGGTCACTTGAATCTATGACAAGGTTCGCTGGCATTGACAACCCGTTTTTACCTCCACCACCAAAAACCAGCAACAGCTGCCCTTTAAGGTTGAAGACCTGAATATTATCAAATGCCGCATCAGCGACATAGATGTTTCCAGTACTGTCAACAGCAACACCACGTGGGCGAGACAACGTGCCGGGCTGATCACCAATTTCGCCAATACTGGCAACGGCCTCACCGCGCGGAGTCAAAACTTCGATTCTGAAGTTCAGAGAATCGATGACATAAATCAGTCCGGCCTCGTCAACCGCAAGTCCAGTCGGGCGATTGAACAACCCACTTGGGGTCGTCGGACTTCCCAGAGCAGAAAGCTCTTCACCCTGCGGAGTAAAACGACGAATCTTTCCCGCAAGAACATCCACTACCAGCAGATTCCCCTGAGGATCAATTGCCATACCCCCGGGACGCTCAAAGGGAGGATCAACGTTGAGCTCGTTGAGAAATTGTCCTTTTTCTGAAAACACCACGATTCGCTTTGTCAGAGAGTCGCCAACAAAAACCCGATGACGAGCTGAATCATAACAAAGGCCTACGGGGCTTGCGAAAAACTGGTCGCCGGCAAGCAACCAAAGACTGTCTTTACGTTTTTTGAGATCAAAAAAATGCACCGCATGAGCACCAGGGTCAGTCACCCAGATCAATCCCTGACCATCGGTGGCAACAGCATATGGAGCAATCAGCGGTATAGACTCCGTCATTTCCCCGGTCATCCAGCGAAATAAACGTTTTTCCCGGGCACTTTGATCGACCAGATCAGCGCCGCCCTTGAACCTGCGCAACAATCTGATCCTTGGGGTCTCGGGAGGCTGAGGCCAGACGACATTGACCTCAGGGTTCGCGATGGGCAAAGGCGTTACAGTTGCGGTACACGCCGAAAGGAGCAATACCGCAAACAGCCCGACGAGTCTGCAAGCCGCCAGTGGCCTATTCAACAAATCGTTTGACCTCGTATTTCTGTTTCAAGGAATCGATCCAGGCCGCGTAGAGTTTCTTGCGCCGTTCTTTCTCAATTCGAGTCTTGATCTTTTGACGCGCTTCATCAAAGCTCATCTGCCGTGCTTCATTGACCTGGGTCAGCTTGATAATATGGTAGCCATAGCGGGTTCTTACCAGATCAGAGATATCGCCAACCTTCATCGCCTTCAAAGCATCTTCAAATGGCTTTTCAGTCTGTCCTTCATGAAACATCCCCAAATCGCCACCTACGAATTTGGTTCGATCATCCGAATTGTAATACGCAAGGTCAAAGAAATCCTCACCCGCTTTCGCCCGTTTGAGCAATTCATCTGCTTTCTTTTTGAGCTCTTTACGCTCTTCTGCATTTGACGCAGGATCGACTTTAATCAGAATATGACTGGCTCTGAACTGTTTAGGCATGAAAAACGTGTGCTTGTTCTTGTCGTAATAGGCCCTGATCTCATCCTCACTGGCCTGTGCTTTGGCATCAATAACCTGTTCTTCTGCCTTTTTAGCCAGCAGTTGACGATAGAGGGCCGCACGCAAGCCTGTAACTGTTTCTGCACCAACCGCTTTTTCAAATTCTTTTCTCGACTTAAAACGTTTGACGATTTTTTCCAACTGCTTATCAACAATGTCGGCAGAAACCGAAATTTCGTTATCAATGGCATATTTTATTTTGTACCCACGCTCGATCAGATCATCCAGGGCTTCACTTTTGATTTCATTAACTTTTTCCGCGGAAACCCCACCATGGTAGCTGACCTTCAACGGCAAAACACGATTAATCTGACGCTGCAACTCAAATGCAGTTATCGGCACCCCGCCAACACTGGCAATGATGTTTTGTGAAGGTGCAGCATAAAGGCTGGCGGGAACAAGCAAAAGAACAAGCAGCAAGGTACGTAGAATAGTCATTAACTTCTCCGGGTTACAAAAAAGGGTCTGAATCCTGAATCCAACCAGGAAATCAGACTGCAAATAGCTTGCCCATGTTAAAAACAGTCTCCATAACAGTCAAGCCTAATACGCACAGTGACTATAAAACAAAAAGAGCAACCCCGGTCTGAACAGGGGTTGCTCTTTTTGTTGGACTTTATGGCGGGGCTGACGGGACTCGAACCCGCGACCTCCGGCGTGACAGGCCGGCGTTGTAACCGACTCTACTACAGCCCCTTGAAAGTCTGTTATCTGGTGGGCGAAGAGGGGCTCGAACCCCCGACATCCTGCTTGTAAGGCAGGCGCTCTCCCAGCTGAGCTATTCGCCCGATTTAAAATGGCGGGGCTGACGGGACTCGAACCCGCGACCTCCGGCGTGACAGGCCGGCGTTGTAACCGACTCTACTACAGCCCCGCAGACGAAAATAGGAAGCATCGGGTGCCCATGAATCAGGGTGGATCGGACAGCCTCGCGCTTCCTAGTTTCAGTTTTTTGCCTGGACTACTTTTTAATTTACAGCGTCCTTCAGAGCCTTGCCAGCCTTGAACTTGGGAACCTTGGCTGCAGGAATCTGAATTTTCTCACCAGTTTGGGGATTCTGACCAGTACGGGCAGCACGATCTCCAACACTGAACGTTCCAAAACCTACCAGCGCAACCTTCTCGCCAGCCTTAAGAGCATCAGTTACGGCCTCAGCAAAAGCTTTAAGCGCCCCCTCGGCGTCGGCCTTGCTCAGTCCCGCTTTCTCCGCAATTGCATTAACCAGATCGGCTTTAGTCACAACTCACCTCCTGAAAGATTAGGGATATTATTCTCGCCTCAAAACGCGATAAGATATATCAGAGTCCGAAAAAAACTGTCAAGCTGTTTTTGCCCATTTTTTGCGGCCTGGCGCGTTTTTACGCTGCCAAAATTCGTGCCCGAATGCAATTTTTAATCGTTCTTTTTTTCTTTCGCTGCAACCAGAGCCAGCTCGAGAACCCTGTCCATATCGGCAACTGGTTGAAGTTTAAGGGCATTATTTAATGAGTCCGGGATATCAACTAAATTCTTCCGGTTCTCCTCAGGCAAGAGTACCGTCTTGATTCCACCCCGTCTGGCAGCAAGTAATTTTTCTTTCAAACCACCGATTGCCAGCACCCTGCCCCTTAAAGTCACCTCTCCGGTCATGGCAAGATCGCATCTCACTGCACGTCCGGTCAATGCCGAGGCCAAAGCTGTTGCCATCGTAATCCCCGCTGAAGGGCCATCTTTGGGAACTGCTCCCTCAGGAATATGGATATGTACATCCATTTTGGTATGAAAATCTTTGTCCAGACCCAACTTTTCCCAACGAGATCGAACATAACTGAAAGCGGCCTGGGCAGACTCCTGCATCACCTCACCCAGCTTGCCCGTAATCGTCAGTTTCCCACTGCCCGGCAACAGGCTGACCTCGATACTTAGCAGCTCACCCCCAACCTCTGTCCAGGCCAACCCGGTAGCGACGCCAACCGTGTCAGCCTCTTCCTGCACACCATAGGTATACGGAGGCACCCCCAGATACTTTTCGACCTGTTTGAAGCCAACGTTGAAGGCAGTACGCTTATCAACCAGACAACGACGAGCCAGCTTACGGCAGATGGAAGCCAATGACCTGTCCAGACTACGCACACCCGATTCTTTTGTGTAGCGGCGGATAACCTCAAGTAATGCGGCATCAGAGAACTTCACCTTGGCAGGATCAAGCCCGTGAGCCGATGTTTGTTTCTGCAACAGGTAGCGTTTTGCAATATTCAGCTTTTCTTCTTCGGTATATCCCTCAATGTGGATAATTTCCAGACGATCATGAAGCGGGCGCGGAATCGCGTGCAGGTTATTGGCCGTCGCAATAAAAAGAACCTGAGACAAATCATAGTCAATATCCAGAAAATGATCGCCAAAGGTATGATTCTGTTCCGGATCGAGAACTTCAAGCAATGCAGATGAGGGGTCACCGCGAAAATCGGTGCTCATCTTATCGATTTCATCCAGCATGAAAACCGGATTCTTAACCCCCACCTTGCGCAAACCCTGAATAATTTTACCCGGCATGGCGCCAATATAGGTACGACGGTGGCCTCGGATCTCTGCCTCATCGCGTACCCCACCCAACGAAATACGCTGAAATTTACGCCCCAGGGCGGTTGCAATCGAACGCCCAAGGGATGTTTTACCAACCCCCGGAGGGCCGACCAGACAAAGGATTGGACCTTTAATCTGCTTCACCAGCGCTTGTACGGCCAGATATTCAAGAACACGTTCCTTAACCTTCTCCAGGCCGTAATGATCTGCTTCGAGGATTGCTTCCGCTTTTTTCAAATTATGCCGATCACGTGTTCCCTTTCGCCAGGGAAGAGCCAGCAACCACTCGATATAATTTCGCACGACCGTAGCTTCGGCAGACATCGGTGACATCATTTTCAGCTTGCGCAACTCCTGATGAGCTTTTTCAGTTGCCTCAGCTGACATTTTCTTTTCGCTGATCTGCTTTTCAAACTCGGCAAGCTCCTGCTTGAACTCATCCTTCTCACCAAGCTCCTGCTGAATCGCCCGCATCTGCTCATTGAGGTAATACTCTTTCTGGCTTCTTTCCATCTGGGTCTTGACCCGGCTGCGAATACGACTCTCTATCTGCAGGATCTCGATTTCCTGCTCCAGAATCTCCAGCAACTTCTCAAGTCGCAACACCACATTCAGCTGAGCCAAAACTTCCTGACGATCAGGAATTGGAATTTGCAAATGCGCCGCAACCGTGTCTGCACAGATAGACGGATCTTCAATCGAGGCGGCAGTAGCACTGACCTCTGCCGGTATTTTCTTGCTCACCCCAACATAGTTATCAAAGGTGTTGCGCACGGCCCGCATCACCGCTCCGGCTTCAAGAACCGACACCGGAAGATCATCCAAAATCGCAGTTGTCGCCAGCAACATGCCATCTTCCTCGCGCAGCTCCCTGAGTTGCGCACGCCTCACCCCCTCAACCAGAACCTTTACCGTTCCATCTGGCAGCTTGAGCATCTGAACAATTTTGCCACAGACCCCAAGGGGATAGAGATCTTCCTGACCGGGCATTTCAGTTTGAGGATCTCGCTGGGTGACCAGAAAAATCCGTTTGTCTGTTTTTTCTGCGGCTTCCAATGCTGCAATAGATTGCGGACGACCGACAAACAACGGAGCAACCATATGCGGAAAAACGACAATGTCCCGTAACGGCAAAAGAGGGATATCCCGTACCGACGAAACCAGATCATTCATCGAATCTGTAGAACTCATAACTTATACATACCCAGTATCATGTCACCTGACCTCTGACAAAAAACAACGCAGGCGAAAGGAAAAGAAGCGCGGCCCCACAAAGGGGAACCCGCGCTCCAAACAATAGCTTATTTTTTAGAAAGATAAAGACTGCTCAGGCGCTTTCAGCAACATCATAGAGCACAACCGGGTCTTGACCACCGGCAATGACATCCTCATTGATAACAACTTCCTTCACCTGATCCTGCGACGGAATATCGTACATGATATCAAGCATCGCATTTTCAATAATTGACCGCAGACCTCGGGCGCCCGTTTTACGTTCAAGGGCTTCCCTGGCAATAGCCACCAGAGCACCATCGGTAAACTTCAGCGTGACATTCTCCATTTCAAACAGACGCTGGTATTGCTTGACCAGAGCATTCTTGGGCTCACGGAGAATCTGGATCAATGCAGACTCATCTAACTCGGCAAGTGTTGCAATGACGGGTAAACGCCCGACAAATTCCGGGATAAGACCATATTTCAACAAATCACCCGGTTGGGTCTGGCCGAGTAATTCACCCAGATCATTTTCATTCTTCGATTTGACCTCGGCACCGAAACCCATCCCCTTGGTCCCAATCCGCTTGCTGATAACTTTCTCCAGCCCCGAAAAAGCACCACCACAAATAAAAAGGATATTGGTCGTATCGACCTTGAGAAACTCCTGTTGCGGATGCTTGCGCCCCCCCTTGGGAGGCACACTGGCGGTCGTCCCTTCAATGATTTTAAGCAGAGCCTGCTGCACCCCCTCACCAGAAACATCGCGGGTTATCGAAGGAGATTCAGACTTGCGGGCAATCTTGTCAACCTCGTCTATATAGATGATTCCCCGCTGGGCCTTTTCAAGATCGTAATCCGCCGCCTGAAGAAGACTCAGGATAATATTTTCGACATCCTCACCAACATAACCTGCCTCGGTGAGGTTAGTTGCATCAGCGATCGCAAACGGCACATCAAGAACACGTGCCAGGGTCTGGGCCAAAAGTGTCTTGCCACTTCCGGTCGGACCTAACAGCAGGATGTTGCTCTTCTGAATCTCAACACCATCAGCACGATTGATGCTCTCAATTCGCTTGTAATGATTATAGACGGCAACCGACAGAACCTTTTTGGCCCGGTCCTGGCCGACAACATATTCATCCAGTGTTTCGCGAATTTCTGCCGGTTTGGGCAGTTTGGCCGGGTTATCATCTGAATTTTTGTCAAGCCGGGCTTCTTCGACAATGATGTCGTTGCATAATTCAATGCATTCATCACAGATATAAACGGTGGGACCGGCGATAAGTTTTTTGACCTCTTCTTGCGATTTTCCACAAAAAGAGCAGGTCAGGTTCCCTGACTGGCCATCTCTGGAACTCACGTAACTATCCTCCCTGCCTCATTTTTTCAGGATTTTCTTTTGACAATGGAGTCAATAATACCATAGTCACAGGCGACTTGACTATCCATGAAGAAGTCACGCTCCGTATCCTCGGCGATCTTTTCGAATTTCTGTCCGGTATGTTTGGCCAGCAGCTGATTGAGCGTCTCGCGCATCCGCAGGATTTCTTTAGCATGGATACTGATGTCGGTCGCCTGCCCCTGAAATCCACCCAAAGGCTGATGAATCATGACGCGAGCATGGGGCAAGGCAAAACGCTTGCCGGGTGCACCGGCAGCGAGTAGTACAGCCCCCATACTGGCTGCCTGGCCAACGCAAATAGTCGAAACCGGGGCCTTCAGATATTGCATGGTATCGTAAATTGCCATCCCGGCGGTCACCACGCCACCAGGAGAATTGACGTAAAGATGGATATCGCGATCCGGATCTTCTGATTCAAGAAAAAGCAACTGAGCAATGATCAGATTGGCCATGTGATCTTCAATAGCTCCCCCCAGGAAAATAATACGATCCTTCAGTAACCGCGAATAAATATCATAAGCACGCTCACCACGACCGCTATCTTCAACTACCATCGGGACCAGACTCATCGACTCAGTTCTCCTCTTCTTCTGATGGCTCGGTTTCTGCTTCGGGCTCTTCCACCTTGGGCTCAACTTCGGTTACTTCCGACTTGTCGACAACGAAAGCAACAACCTTTTCGTGAAGAATTTGTGCCTTCAACCCCTCTTTGGCCTGGGGATTGGCAAAATATGACTGGACCTGCTCAACCGGAGCATTTGACTGCTGAGCCAGTTCTTCAATCTTGGCCTCAATTTCAGACTCTTCAACCTCGATCTTTTCCTGCGCAGCAATCGATTCAAGAATCAACTCACCACGCACCTGCTTGACAGCCATTTCGCGATAGGCCGCAGCAAAACCCTCGTCATTCATCCCCAACATTTCAAGACTCATCCCCTGGGATTGGAGACGCTGAGAAAAATTCTGTTTCAAATGCTCGAGCTGGCTCTGGACCATCCCTTCAGGAACTTCGAATTCGTTGGCAGCTACCAGCAGGTCCATCATCTGTTCCTGCATCTGGTTTTCTACCCGCTCAGTCTGCTCGCGGACGCTGTCCTCACGGATGCGCTCCTTGAGTTCTTTCAACCCGGCGAAACCGACCTCCTTGGCCAGATCATCATTTGGCTTCGGGGTGACCTTCTCCTTGATTTCATTCAAGACAACTTTGAATTTTGCCGGTTTTCCTGCGAGATCTTTAGACCCGTAATTTTCGGGGAAGGTCACTTCGACTTCGCGCTCATCGCCACGCTTCATCCCGACAATCTGCTCTTCAAAGCCAGGAATGAAACTTCCGGTGCCCAACTCAAGTTGATAATCTTTGGCCGCACCATTCTCAAATGTCGTGCCGTCAATAAAACCTTCAAAGTCGATGATAACCGTATCGCCTTCACGCGCTTTTTTACGACTTGTCACTTCAAGACTGCTACGTGATTCGGCCAGATGCTTCAGCCGTTCATCAACAACAGATTCATCAAATTCGAACTTTTCTTTTTCAAGTTTCAGCCCGGCATAGTCCTTGGCAACAATCTCGGGACGGATTTCAACTTCTGCTGCATAGGTAAAAACCTTGCCCGTTTCCAGTTTGGCAGAATCAACAATCTGGGGCTGAGAAACAGGATTCAGCTTGTTGTCGATCATGGCGGTATAGAGACTGTCATTGATCAGTCGCCCGACAACATCATCTTCCATACGAGGTGCATACTGCTGCTCAAGAATCCGCCGTGGAACCTTTCCCTTACGGAACCCCTTGACCGTCGCGGTCTTGGCAATTTTCCGATAGGATTTTTCAATCTCGGAGGAGACCTGATCGGCAGGAATCTCAACGACCAGTTTTTTTCTGATGGAACTCAATTCTTCGACAGTGACATTCATGACCAGGTCCTTTTTCGTGCTGAAAATAAAAGTCTTAGCCCGGAATTCACGGAAAACCGGGCTAGTTCACTCGACATACCACAAATGGGTTCAACAGGTAAAGTGGTGCGAGAGGGGGGACTCGAACCCCCACGCCACAAGACACCAGATCCTAAATCTGGCGCGTCTACCAATTCCGCCACTCTCGCTGAAAAAAAATGCCCACCTCTCCTACCCACCAATCATCTAGAGACTGGCTCCCGGGCCGGAAGGTGAGCATTGTCGTAAATTGGGGTGAGTGAAGGGGCTCGAACCCTCGACAACCG
>JAJRWH010000102.1 GCA_024276935.1 Deltaproteobacteria bacterium | reverse complement strand
TTCCTTTTTGTTGGCTTGGACAAAAAGGAAGGCGCCTGTCGGGGCGCGTCCCGACGATTGTGACCTTGGTTTTGACTGTTCCAGAACTCAAATCCTGAACAACCAATAATAGGAGAAACCCATGTTCCCCGAAAAACTCAGCCAGCAGATCATCGCCAATATCCCCGACGCCATCCTCTACGTTGACAGCAAGGGTCTGATCCAACACTGGAACGACGGTGCGACACGTATCTTCGGTTTCTCTGCCGAAGAAGCCATCGGCCAGTCCCTCGACCTGATCATCCCTGAAAAATTGCGCGGGCGACACTGGGATGGCTATTTCAAAGTGATGGAAAGTGGCAAATCGCAATACGGCACCGACCTGCTCTCGGTTCCCTCGACCCATCGCAATGGCCAACGTTTGTCGATCGACTTCAGTATTGCCATGCTGAAAAATGAGCAGGGAAAAGTAGAGGGGATTGCCGCAATCATGCGCGACATGAGCGCCCAACGACAAAAAGAAAAAGAACTGAAAGAAAGAATTGCTGAGTTGGAGAATAAATAGATCATCCCTTTCAACACTCAACAAACAGCAAGGCCCTCACAAGTGGAGCTAGGGAGCTAGGGGACGAGGGAGCTAGGGGACGTTGTTGACTTGCGCAACTATCTAACATATCCTCAACAAAACCTCAAGGAGCCAACATGCCACGCCAACCCAGAATCGACATCCCCGGCTTACTGCATCACGTGATCTTTCGCGGTATCGATGGCTGTAAAATCGTTAAGGACGATACCGACCGCTCGGGTTTTGTGTCTCGCCTGGGGAAACTCTCCGAAGAATGTCAGACACCCGTCTACGCCTGGGCGTTGCTCGACAACCACGCTCACCTGCTGGTGCGCAGCAGCGAGTATGGATTACCGCGTTTCATGCGTCGCCTGCTGACCGGGCATGCAATCACCTTCAACCTGCGCCACAAACGGCGCGGCCATCTGTTCCAAAATCGCTACAAATCGATCATCTGCGAAGAGGAGAGTTATTTCCTGGAACTGGTGCGCTACATTCATCTCAACCCCATAAGGGCTGGACAGGTCAAAGATCTTGAAGGGCTAAAAAAACATCCCTGGTGCGGACATGCCGGTCTGATGAACCAGACAGGTGCTCTCTGGCAATGCCGCGACGAGGTTTTGTCTTATTTCGGTCGCAAGGAAAAACCAGCTATCACCAAATATGTCCAGTTTATCCACGACGGTCTCGCGCAGGGCAAACGGCCCGAACTGGTCGGTGGCGGTTTACGTCGCTCACAGGCCAACAAGGACGCGAACGGGATCCAGCCTGAGGCGTACGATGAGCGTATCCTTGGTGCTGGCGATTTTGTTGAACAGATCCTGAATCAGACCGAAGAGGCTGCGCTCCCTTCTTCGTCAGAGGAGAAACAGCGCATGGGCGAAGAATGCCTGCAGCGTATCTGCGAAGAATTTGCCACCACAACACAAGAACTCTACTCGGGCAGCCGTCGCCGTCCTGTAACAACAGCCCGCGCTATGCTCGCTCAAGAGCTGGTCGGTGTTTGTGGGTGGTCAATCACCGCAACTGCAAAACGATTGGGCGTGTCGGCATCTGCGATCAGCAGAAGACTGTCAGGAAATAACAATCGACAATAATTTAGAACATTTCAGTATTTAGTTCTGTAAGTTAACAGCGTCCCCCACATAGTGGCAATATCCTGATCAGCTGTTATGCTTTCTGGCATATGATTAGTCTGTATTCATCGTACAGTCTGGAGACACAATGGGGCGAAAAAAACAGAATCTTATTCTGATTGTCAGTTTGCTTCTTGTCGTCGGGTTTCTTTTAACCAGTCTCATCAGCTTTTTTGTTTCCAGAGCCTCCCTGCGCCAGCAGATCACAGATAACAGCCTTCCGCTGACCAGCGATACGGTGTATTCCGAAATTCAGCGGGATCTGATGAAGCCCATTTTTATTTCTTCGTTGATGGCTCGTAATACCTTTTTACGTGACTGGGTTTTAAATGGTGAACAACCCCCCGCCGAAATCAGGCATTATCTCAAAGAAATTCAACAGCGATATCACACGGTCACCAGCTTTTTTGTCTCGGAAAAAAGTCGTAAATACTATTACCCCAAGGGAATCCTGAAACAGGTTTCAAATGAAAATGAGCGAGATCGCTGGTATTTTCGGGTCCGCCAGATGAAAGAGGATTACGAGATCAACATCGATGCCGATCTGGCCAACCAGGACACCATGACCATTTTTATCAATTACCGGGTCTTTGATTACTCGGGTAATTTTATCGGTGCTACCGGAGTCGGCCTGACAGTCAACGCCGTCACCTCAATGCTCGATAATTATCAGAAAAAATATGGCCGTAATATTTATTTTATTGATAAGAACGGCCAACTGACTCTGCATGGACGAAATTTTACTGAAGGAATCACTTCGCTGGCCGACCTGCCTGCAATAGCTCCTCTTGCTAAAAGAATACTCCAACAAAAGAACGGCAGTTTTTCAGTCGAATACCAGAACAGCATGATCCATCTCAATACGCGGTTCATCCCCGAATTCAACTGGTACCTCCTGGTTGAGCAGAATGAAGCGACTGCGGTGGAAGGCATTTTCAGCAGTCTTATGCTTAATCTTTTGATCTGTGCGGTTCTAACCCTGATCATCCTCTTTTTAACCAACCTGACGATCAAAAAATATCAATCAAAAATTGATACTCTACGTGGTATCGTGCCGATCTGTGCCTACTGCAAAAAAATACGCGATGATCAAGGCTATTGGAATCAGGTCGAATCCTATGTCGAAAAGTATACCGACGCTGAATTTTCTCACGCTTACTGTCCCGACTGTATCGATATTCATTTTCCAGAACATGCCGATGCCATCAATCACCGCCAGGATTAGTTGACCAACAACTTTGACAAATAAGATCAAAAGATCGAGGGAGGAGGGGGATATGCGCTGGTATTTTTTGGTATTGGTCTTGTTTTGCTTCATGACCCAACCGGTTGTGGCGCTTGAGATCATGCTGCCGCAGGTCTATACCGGACAGGCGGATGTTGCAGGCTGGTTGATGAGTGAAAAACTTGACGGAGTCCGCGGCTACTGGGACGGCAAGCAGCTGCTGTCAAAACAGGGCAACCCGTTTCACCCTCCACTGGATTTCATTCAGGAGCTGCCACCTTTTGCGCTGGAGGGTGAAATCTGGGGAGGTCGTGGTCGCTTTGAAGAGACGGTTGCAATCGTTAAACGCCAGGCTCCTGATCCAGGATGGCTGACCCTGAAATTTGCTGTTTTCGATGTTCCCGAAGCAACAGGCAGCTTCACGTCCCGGCTGGATATCGCTCGAAAATGGTTTGAACAACATCCCTCCATCTACTCCTTCATCATCCCGCAAATCCCGGTACGCAATCAAAAGCATCTGAAACAGGAGTTGCAACGGATAGAAAAGCTGGGTGGCGAAGGGTTGATTGTGCGGGCACCGGAGGCTCTTTACACCACCGGTCGCAGCCCGAAGATTCTCAAGGTGAAAAGTTTTCAGGATGCCGAAGCCAAGGTTGTGTCACATCTGCCCGGCAAAGGGAAGAATCTGGGCAAGCTGGGCGCGTTGCTGGTTGAGCTGGCAGATGGAACGCGCTTCAAAATAGGCAGTGGATTCAGTGATGCTGAACGGAAATCACCTCCGGCAATTGGTTCTATTATCACCTTCAAGTACTACGGAAAATTCCGTTCAGGCATTCCCCGTTTTGCTTCTTTCATGCGCGTTCGCACAGATCTGGAGTTGTGAACACTTTGACTTCTCTCGCTTTGCGGTTATCATGAAATTACCATGTCAAAACTGATCCGCAGCGGATTAATCGTTCTGGCCAGCCCCTTTTTGATCATGGCCCTCGAATACCTCTGGGCCATCGTCTCCGGTGCAACAGGTGAAAACTTAGCAGCTGCCGGGTTCTGGGGACTCATGCTTGTCTACATCCTGGCCCCTGTGGGAGCATTGTTGCTGGGCCTTGGCCTGCTCGGCAAACTTTTACAGCGCTGAGCTTCCGTCTCTCTCACCGACCATCCAGCATCCGCCCGATTCCACCCAGAACAGACCCTTCGCCCCTGTCAGCTCCCCCGACACTCGGGGCATTGGCAACGACCCGGTCAGCCAATCGGCTGAACGGCAGGCTCTGCAACCAGACCTTGCCGTGCCCACTTAAGGTGGCCAGAAACAATCCTTCTCCACCGAAGAACATGCTTTTCAGATTTCCGGCCCTCTCGATACTGTAATCAACACCCGGCTCAAAAGCGACCAGACAGCCTGTATCAACCCGCAGAGTTTCTCCCTGAAGTTGACGCTCGACAATCGTGCCGCCAGCATGAACAAAGGCCATTCCATCACCACGTAACCGCTGAAGAATGAAGCCTTCACCCCCAAAAAATCCGGTACCAAGTTTCCGCTGAAAGGCAATATCCAGCTGGGTTCCGTAGGCGGCACACAGAAAAGCATCTTTTTGACACAGGATATCACCGCCCAAAGTCGCCAGATCCAGCGGAATAATCTTGCCCGGGTAGGGTGCGGCAAAAGCGACATGCCGTTTGCTGTGACCCTGATTGGTAAAATGGGTCATAAATAACGACTCACCGGTCAGAACTCGCTTACCGGCACTGAGCAGCTTGCCCATCAAACCCTGATCGGCCTGAGAGCCATCACCCATACGCGCTTCAAACTGGATGTCCGGCTCCATGTAGTTCATCGCTCCGGCTTCAGCAATGACGGTTTCACCCGGGTCCAGCTCAACCTGGACCATCTGCATATCATCCCCGATAATGGTGTAATCAACCTCGTGGCAATGCATGGACCTCTCCTTTCGTTTGTCTGGCTTGTTTTAAGTCCGAAGTTTATCATGCCTGAACAATCTGGGCTACAGAATGAAAGAGATCTGATTGGAGTCCTGCGGTCTTTTCGAGTAAGATCTCTGCATGACGCAGCCCTTCATCACCTCAGAATTCTCGGCCTTGCAGTTTAATCGTCCCTGGCAATTGCTGCTGCCGCATGACAGGGATGATCCGCAGACCAGTATTCGCCTCGATGAAGAATTATTGCACCAGGTTGGACGCGGAGAGATTGGTCCCTCTATCTGTATCAGGCAGGATCCGCAATCTCTGGTTGTTACCCGCCGCGAAGCTCGCATGCAGAATTTTGCCCAGGCCAGCCAAACCCTTGCAGCCCATGGCTGGCCGGTGGCTGTGCGCTGCAGCGGGGGCAGCTGCGTGCCTCAGGGGCCGGGGGTCATCAACCTCTCTATCATCCACCCCCATTGCAAGACCTGGAGTCTGAAAGATGGCTATCAGCTGCTGGATCGTCTGCTAAAAGGATTTCTCGCCAGCTGTGGATTACAGGCAACAACCGGTGAGGTTTCCGGAGCCTTCTGTGATGGTCGCTACAATCTTCAGGTTGATGGCCGAAAAATAGTGGGAACGGCACAGCGTTGGGCCGGGGCTTACCGTTCGCAGGCCGCTGTTTTGTCACACGCCTGCCTTCTGGTTGATCTTGATCTGGCTGAAGCAACCCACAGAATAAATCAGCTCTATCAGCTCTGTAACAACCCCCAATCTTTCAATCCGCAAGCCTGTATCACTTTACGCGATGCCCTGCCACACTCATCCCGCACAACCCGACAATTTGTTACCGGCATCAAAGAACTGTTGGCAAAACAGATTCGGCAGGCTTTTGCTATTTAATTCACGACCTTATCCTTAACCTCCAGAAAGTTTTTATGCTGCCATTTGAACAAAAAATTATCGATCTGCTCGGACGCAACACCAGGCGCCCTCTTAACCGCCGCGAAATTGTCGACCGCCTCAGGTTGCGAGGCAACGAACATAAACAGCTGACCCGGATTCTTAATCAGCTGGTCAGAAATGGGCAGCTGCAGGAACGTAAAGGCCGTTATCGTCTCACTCCGCAGCAACAGCGAACAGAGGGGACTTTTTCTCAGGCCAGCAAGGGGTTTGGCTTTTTACGGCCGGACGATCCCCAGGCTGAAGATCTGTTCATCCCCACCCGGTACATTGGCAGTGCGATGGATGGTGATCGGGTTCAGGTCAGCTGCCGGATTTCAACGCGGGACCGTCGACCCTACGGCCAGATTATCCGCATCCTGCAACGGGCACACCGTCGCCTGATCGGTCATTATCAACCCCAGGGAAAGACGGGAAATGTCTGGCCACTCGAACAGAAACTGGGCGGCCCGATCCGGGTTGCCAATCAATCGGACATTAAACCGGGAGATGTCGTGGACGTTGAGATTGAACACTATGCTTCCGAACAATATCCGGCCCGTGGCCGAATCATTGACCGGCTCGGCGCTACAGGGGATCCACAGGTCGATATTGAAACCGTCATTCGCACCCATGACCTGCCCAGAAGATTCTCTGTAGCAGCTCTTGGTCAGGCCAGAGAAATTCTCGAAAACGTTGCTGATGGTGAAACTGCGGATCGGGTTGATTTGCGCCCTCTGCCACTGGTCACGATCGACGGTGAAACAGCCAAGGATTTTGATGACGCCGTCGCTCTGCAAGTAGAACCCAACGGTAACTATCGTCTTTGGGTCTGCATTGCTGATGTCGCACACTATGTCACCCCTGCCACACCTCTCGATCAGGATGCGCTTGACCGCGGCACCAGTGTTTATTTTCCCGGATTCTGTCTGCCGATGCTGCCCGAAGCCTTAAGCAACGGCATCTGCTCTCTCAAGCCCTATGAGGATCGGCTGGTCATCTGCGCCGAGATCGAATTCAGCCCTCAAGGGCAGCGAATCAAGGCTGATTTTTATCCCGCAGTCATGTGCAGCCGGGCACGTTTGACCTATACCCAGGTTACCCGTTGCCTTGAGTCTCCCCAACAATCAGAACTGAATACCGACTTGACTGAACAGCTGCAACAGATGGCTCAACTGGCACAGCAACTGACCCGGATGCGTCACGACCGTGGCAGTCTGGATATGGATCTGCCTGAAGTTGAAATTATTCTTGATGATCAGGGCGCTCCCTGCGACCTGGTCAAGATTGAACGCAATCAGGCTCATCGTCTGATTGAAGAATTCATGTTGGCTGCCAATGAAGCCGTTGCAGATTTTTTGACCCATAAAGGCTGGCCGCTTCTTTACCGTATTCACGATGAGCCTGCCCCGCTGAAACTTCAGGATCTGCAACAGCTTGCCGCCCGATGCGGAGTCGGTCTGGCCCTGACAGGCAAGCCACAGCAGGCCTTGCAACAATTACTGGTTGATATTGCCGAAAAACCGGAAGCCCGGCTGATTAATCAACAGCTGTTACGCAGCCTGAAACAGGCCTGCTACACTCCTGAAAATACGGGCCATTTTGGATTGGCCGCTGACTGTTACTGCCATTTCACCTCGCCGATTCGCCGCTACCCCGATCTGGTTGTCCACCGGGTTCTCAAACTGGCCCTGGCTGACAAACCCAAATCAATGGCAGTGTCAAAAGAGAAACTGCAGACCCTTGGTCATGAGTGTTCAGCCAAAGAGCGCCGGGCCATGCAGGCCGAACGCAGTCTGATAGAGCTTCGTCGTTGCCAGTTGATGACAGATCGTATTGGTGACGAATTTACCGGGTGCATTTCATCTGTCACCAAGTTCGGTTTTTTTGTTGAACTGGACGAAATCTATATCGAAGGACTGGTCCATATCACATCCCTGCAAGGTGATTATTACCACTTTGACCCGACCTCACAAACCTTGACCGGAGAACATCGACGTCAGCAGTTCAGGGTTGGTCTACAGGTCAAGGTCAGATTGGCTCACGTAGAACTCTGGCGACGACGGATCGATTTTACCCTGATCGAACCGTAAAATATCTGACAAAATATGCTATCCTGAGCCGGAATGACTCTACCTTTCCCGAAAGGATAATACAGATGACCATTGATTGGGCGTACCTGCGTAAAGGGTGAACATCGTGTACGAAAGCTCAAGAGTTTCTTGAGCACAAAAAAATCAGCCCGGACTCTGTTGTTGATGCACGCAAAACGCGCATTAACCAAGCTCAGGCCTGGGAGCTTCTTAAAGAGGCCCGCTCACTGACTGTTGCAAAAGGAAAAAAAGTCATCCATTTCTCACAGATTTCCGCCAACAAAGACGCTGTATTGCAGCAGGTCATCGGGCCGAGTGGCAGCCTGCGGGCCCCGACATACCGCAGCGGAAACGACTTTGTCGTTGGCTTCAACCTTGAAATGTTTGACAAATGGACAGCCTGAAAACAAACCCGAGGATCTGATCATACCCCAACCAGGGATACCCCTATGACCTTTGTCCTGCGCTTCGCAGTCAAAACTCTGCTCTTGATTCTGCTTTTCTGCGGCCCGGTGCGTGCTGCCGAAACCCTGGCTTATTATTCTGATTATTTTTCCTTTGTCGGCCAGGATGAAAAGGGCTTTCTGCTTTTCGCGCTGGACAACAATCGTGGGGTCGATGCGGGCGACTTTCAGGCCGAACATTTCGGTGTGATGTACGATCAACACCAGGGCTGGGTCGATCTGGTTGGTCTTGGGGAGTATAGCAATCCAACCGGAATCCTTAGCCGTATCCCCGACTCGGTCGCGTTCAAATTTTCGGGAAAACCCTCTGAAGGCATCACCATTTTGAGTCGTGTCAACGATCTCCGTCTCGAAATCAATCCGCTGCCGATTCGGCTTCAAGATCACTCCGGCCTGCGCCGCCAGTCCTGGAGCAGTGCCGCCGCAGTTCTCTATTGGCAGGGCCGAACAATCCCCGGCCGAATCGTTTATGAGCATCTGGTGCAACACAACTGGAATCGTCTGACCCATAGTTATTCAGGAACCTGGGACAACTTTCAGGGTTTTTATCTGGCAGTACAGCAAGGCCCCCCAGCACTCTGGAAGGATATTTATCTCCGCAGTGAGGGCAAAAAGAAAACCTTGCGGACTCTGGGCTTTGTGGCCGCCAGTAACAAACAGGCCGAAATTTTCAGCCCGGACCTGAAAATCACCCGCAAAAGCTGGGCGCTGGGATTCTATCGCTGGGGAAAAAGCTGGCAAATGAGCCTGCAACAGGCCGCAACGGAACAGGGCTTAAAACCCGCGTTCGCATCAATTCGGTTGCGCCAGATCAGCCGCCAGAATATCAGCAACTGGGTGCTCGGTGGTTTCGCCATGACGGTTGTTGAAGGGACTTTAGAGCAGGAAGGTCACCAATTGAAAGTGCTCGGCTTTGCCGAACTGATCAAATAGGTCTTGCCAGGAGGATATTTATGGACCGAAAAGAACTGATGAAGCAATTCAACAAACAGCCCCGTATCGGAACCCTGGCAACGGCAGATAACAGGGGCAAGGTTGATAATGCGGTCTTTTCCGCCCTGCAAATGATTGATGAAAACACCGTGGTCATGGCCATTGGCAACAACCGGTCCTATGCCAATCTGCAGGTCAATCCCCAGGCTGCTTTCATCTTTTTTGAGCCGGCGGCAAGTCCGTACGACTGGCAGGGGGCACGGGTTTATCTCAAGGTTGTTGCTTGTGAAGAGACGGGGCCCCACTATGAGCAGATGGTCACCATTGTCCGTCAGATGGCTGGTGACAGGGCAGCAGACAACGTAAAAGCGGCCATCACCTTTACAATCACCGAAGCAAGACCATTGATCGACATGACAGCTTAAGGGTAAAAACGGGCACGGGATCAACCCGTGCCCGTCAACTCAGACCGGAATATGAACCAGATCATCGGCAATAGGTGTCAGCTTTTCACCACCTGTTTCCGTCACCGCAAAAGTATTTTCGATCCCAACAGGCCCCAGATCAGGAAACGCAAATTTTGGTTCAATGGCAATGGTCTGTCCTGCGATCAAGGGCTGATCAAATCCCTGTGCCAGGACCGGCATCTCATCAAGTTCCAGACCGACACCATGACCAACAAATCGGGCATTTTCTCCCGGAGTTCCCATAAAGTAATCTGCAAGTCCTGCATCCTCAGCCATCTGCGCCGCCAGGGCAAAAAGCTCTGAACAGATGACACCCGGCTTGAGGCGAGAGACAATGGCCTCCTGAATCTGGCAGGAGACAGCAAACGCATTCAAGAGTTTTTCGCTGAGTTCACCACAGACGAACATGCGTGTCATATCGATAATGTAGCCATTGAAGACCCCCGTATAATCGAGCAGTATCGGCTGGCCTGCGGCAATTTCGGCAGCAGAGGCACCATGCGGTGAAGCCTCGGACATCCCGCGACCTGTCACCGCACCATCAAAAAAACCGGCACTGTTGCCACTGGCACCAGATACGGCCAGGCCCATGAACAGCTCCTGATTATAGGCCCGCATCCTGACATAGCCTTCGCCGCCAATCTTGCGCAAACGGGATTCAAACTCGGCAGCCAGATCGACCTCACGCATCCCGGGGCGTAAAAAGTCCGGGACCATGGCAAACACCTGACTGAGTTGCTGACCGGCATACCGCAAACGGTCCAGCTCCCAGGAAGATTTCACCGCCCGCAAACTGCGATTGAGTGATGAAATATCAACCAGGTTCCGCCCCGGCAACAGCTTGTTGTAGTAATTGAACTGCTGAACCGGAACCACATCAAACGTCATCCCGATATTTTGCTGACCTTCGAAAAGGGAGGCAAATTCCTTGCTGCGCGGAAAAGGTCTGATATCGGCGATACAGGCTTCTTGTTGAGCCCGGGCAAAACTCTTGCGGACCAGCAGGATCGGTTCTCCCTGCGCAGGGATCCAGAGAGTTGAGTTTTGGCGCGTCGCAGCAAAATAGTACACATCGATCGGGTAGATAAACAACGCACCATCCAGATCCTTTTTTTGCAGCTGTTCCTGAAATCTGGCGACACGGGCCTGACATTCGGTTTTAAGAGACATAGACGTCACTCCTTGACGATAAAAAGTATTCCTGCGTAAAAGTGAGGGTTCAAAGAAACCCTTACATATTTCGCCGATACTGGCCACCGACCTCGTAGAGTGCGGCACTGATTTGCCCCAGAGAGGCAACCTTAACGGCTTCCATCAGTTCAGCGAAAATGTTGCCCCCACTTTCGGCCACCTGTTGCAGACGTTTGAGAGCTTCAGGTGCCTCGGCAGCATGTTCTGCCTGAAATGCACGCAGATTCTCGATCTGGTGACGCTTTTCTTCTTCGGTCGAGCGTGCCAGTTCACCGGGGATCTCGTAACCTTCTTCTGCTGTTTTGGGATTCAGGTAGGTATTGACGCCGATGATCGGCAGCTCACCAGTATGTTTCTTGTGCTCGTAGAGCATCGACTCTTCCTGAATCTTGGTCCGCTGATAAAGGGTTTCCATCGCCCCGAGTACGCCACCGCGCTGACTGATCTGCTCGAACTGCTCAAGCACCGCTTCTTCAACCAGGTCGGTCAACTCTTCGATGATGAAGGCCCCCTGCAACGGATTTTCGTTTTTGGCCAGCCCCAGCTCTTTGTTGATAATCATCTGGATCGCCATCGCCCGCCGTACCGACTCTTCAGTCGGTGTTGTAATGGCCTCATCATAGGCATTGGTATGCAACGAATTGCAGTTGTCGTAGATTGCCATCAGGGCCTGCAAGGTGGTGCGGATGTCGTTGAAGTTCATCTCCTGAGCGTGCAATGAACGACCCGAAGTCTGGATATGATACTTGAGCATCTGGCTCTTCTTGTTGGCGCCGTACTTGTCACGCATCACCACCGACCAGATTCGTCGGGCCACCCGACCGATAACCGTATATTCGGGATCGAGTCCATTGCTGAAGAAGAAAGAAAGGTTCCCGGCAAAATCATCGATATGCATGCCACGAGACAGGTAGTATTCGACAAAGGTAAAACCGTTGGAAAGGGTAAAAGCCAACTGGCTGATCGGGTTGGCACCTGCCTCGGCGATATGGTAACCACTGATCGAGACCGAATAGTAATTACGCACCTTGTGGTCGATGAAGTACTGCTGGACATCACCCATAACCCGCAGGGCAAATTCGGTGGTAAAGATACAGGTGTTCTGCCCCTGATCTTCTTTCAGAATATCCGCCTGGACTGTGCCGCGAACCGTTTGCAGGGTACAACTCTGAATCTCGGCCCGCTCTTCGGCAGTCGGCTCCCGGCCATTTTCAGCCCGAAACTTTTCAACCTGCTGACGGATCGCAGTATTCATGAACATGGCCAGCAACATGGGGGCCGGGCCATTGATCGTCAAAGAGACGCTGGTCATCGGATCGCAAAGGTCAAAACCGGCGAACAGTTTGTCCATGTCGTTCTGAGTGCAGATCGACACCCCCGACATCCCGACCTTGCCGTAGATATCAGGACGCTCATCGGGATCTTCACCATACAGAGTCACACTGTCAAAGGCGGTCGAAAGCCGCTTGGCATCATCATCCTTGGTCAAAAAATGGAAACGACGATTGGTCCGTTCGGGAGTCCCCTCTCCGGCAAATTGGCGTTTGGGATCCTCGGCAGTCCGCTTGAAAGGAAAGAGCCCGGCAGTATAGGGAAAGAAACCGGGCGCGTTTTCTTTCATACACCAACGGATTATTTCACCATAATCGGCAAAGTCCGGCAGGCAGACCTTGGGGATTCGGGTCCCTGACAGAGTTGTGGTCGTCAATTCGGTGCGAATCTCCTTATCACGCACCCTGGTCACCATGACATCTTCACGATAAGCCTTCTTCAATTCCGGCCATTTTTGCAGCAACTCGCGGTTCTCTTCACTGAGAGAGCTCTCCGCCTGCTCACGCAGGATATCAAGATCCTTGAGCTGGCAATCACATTTTTCAGCCAGCAGTTTCTGGGCTCCTCTGAGTTGATAAAGCTGTCGACCCGCTTCGACCTGCTTGTTGATCTTTTTGCGATAGGCCCTGGCGGTCTGGGCAATTTCTGCCAGATAGTTGACCTGCTCAGGCGGAATAATCAGCTGGGCGATGCTGTGTCCTTCGCCAACCTCAAGCTGAGACTGCCAACCAAGATCACATTTGGCATTGAGCTTGTCGATCAGGGCCCGGTAGAGACGATTGACCCCGACATCATTGAATTGGCTGGCGATGGTTCCGTAAACCGGCAGCTCTTCGTCGGCCAGATCGAAGAGTTTGTGGTTACGTCGATACTGCTTGCGCACATTACGCAACGCATCCTCGGCACCTCGTTTTTCCATTTTATTCAACGCGATCAGATCGGCAAAATCGAGCATGTCGATCTTTTCCAACTGGGTCGGAGCCCCAAACTCACTGGTCATGACATACAGGGATTGATCACAGACGTCGACGATTCCGGCATCTCCCTGACCGATACCACTGGTCTCGACAATGATCAGATCAAAAGCCGCCGCCTTCAGGACATCCAGAGCTTCACGGATGGCTGCCGAAAGTTCGCTGCGCGAATCTCGGGTTGCCAGTGAACGCATGAAGACCCGGGGGGTATCGATTGAATTCATGCGAATCCGGTCGCCAAGCAATGCTCCGCCGGTTCGTCTACGGGTCGGATCGACCGAGAGAATCGCTACCGTTTTTTCTTCGAAATCGCGCAGGAAGCGTCGCACCAGCTCGTCGGTCAGTGAGCTTTTACCGGCCCCTCCGGTCCCGGTAATTCCGAGAACCGGAACACTTCCGGCCAGGGACCGCACCTTCTCCTGTACCGCCTGGTGCTGGTCATCAGGCTGCTGGACCAATTGTTCTGCAGCGGTAATCAGCCGGGCAACGGCCTGAGGATCACGTTGAGGCAAAAGCTCCAGATCACGCTCAAGATGCTGGGGAGGAGCAAAATCGCACTGCTCCAGTTTGTAGTTGATCATCCCCTGCAAGCCCATCCGCCGGCCATCTTCGGGAGAAAAAATCTTGCAGATCCCGTAGTCTTCGAGCTCTTTGATTTCGTCCGGCAGAATAACCCCGCCACCGCCACCGAAAATCCGCACATGTCCGGCACCTTTTTCTTGCAGCAGGTCGTACATGAACTTGAAATATTCGATATGACCACCCCGGTAAGAACTGACCGCGATGCCTTGCGCATCTTCCTGAATCGCCGCATCAACGACCTCGTGAACCGAGCGATTATGTCCCAGATGAACCACTTCAGCCCCCGAATCCTGGATAATCCGGCGCATGATATTGATCGACACATCATGACCGTCATAAAGGCTGGTCGCAGTAATAAAACGGATCGGGTGCTTGGGGCGGTAGACATCCTCGTTCATGGTAACAACTCCTTGTGCCAAAACGGCCTCGCGGCCCGGACATACATCATCAGTCTGGGGCTATGAAATCGGAATCTGATCAATCGGCAGCCGTCCTGACCAGAACACCGGACAATAAGATCAAACTTTTTCCAACAATAAACTACCGACTGAATACCCGGCCCCGAAAGAACAGATTATCCCCTTATCACCCGAAGACAGGTCTGCGTGAAACTTGTGGAAGGCCACAATGGCTCCGGCAGACACGGTATTGGCGTATTCATCAAGCACATTCGGGGTTCTCTCAGGCTCAACATCGGGACCCAGCAGTTTTTGCACCGCAAAACGAATCATATTGATATTGGCCTGATGCAACCACATCCGGCGCACATCAGCGATATCGATTTCGCAATCTTTGATCTGGCTTTTGATCAGATCAACCGTCAGAGGCAACAGCTCTTTGAAAACCTTGCGACCCTGCTGAACAAACCACTGGTCCGGTTCGAAGAATCGCTCGAGAACCAGCTTTGGCTCCGCCCGGGTCAGATAGCTGAAATCAGTCCGAATATTGTTGGAGAAAACCGTTGTCAGCTTACGATCAAGCACCCGGAACAACTGCTTGCCTGTGGCGGTCTCCTCCCTTTCCAGCACCACCGCAGTCGCGACATCTCCAAAAATAAAATGGCTGTCACGATCACGAAAATTAAGCTGCGGAGTGAAGAATTCGGGACTGACAACCAGGGCACAGTTTGCCGAGCCACTGACCAGGGCGTCAATTGCCGATGAAATGGCAAAGGTGGCGGTTGAACAGGCCACCGACATATCAAAGGCATAACCGGAACAACCCAGAGCCTGCTGGATCTCAATGGCAACCGCCGGCCAGGGCCGTTCAGAGGTCGAGGCTCCGCAAATGACCAGATCAACATCCTGAGCTTTTTTACCTGCCCGCTCCAGCGCTTCTGTCGCCGCCGCCACAGCCATTTCGGCACTGATCGACAACTCTTCGGGCGCACGCCGCGGAATCACCGGCATCATCCGCTCGACATCGAGAATCCCCTCTTTGAACATCGCGAAACGTTGCTTGATCCCGGAAGCCTTTTCTATAAACTCAACACTCGAATGAGGAATCTCCTTGATTTCTCCCGCTGCAATGGCGGCTGCATTTTCCTGATTAAACTTGTCCGCATAAGCATTATGGGCGGTCACCAGCTCTTCATTGGTAATCGTATGTGGGGGAGTAAACAAACCTGTCCCGCTCATCACGACAGGTGTTTCTGCCAAACGTTTTTGCATTTTCACCGTTCCTTCCTGTCCTCCAGGTGGAAAAACCCATTGGACATTGCTATTGATAAACCCTCTTTTGTCTTCCGGGCCGAATGCCCACCAGGGGCACTTTACCACTTGGGTCTCCCGAAGTGCAGTAGCAAAAACAACATCACCCCGGGTGAAAGACAAAATAAAGGTCAACCCTTAGCCGATCAGAACACATAAATGGTAATAACAGCGTTTTAGCAATCCTCGTGCCACGGTTCTGGCTTAATTGTCAGAACGGCGCAAAGCGCCCGTCTGTGGCGTCAAACAATTCTGTCCCCGCCCTCTTGCGTGCTGAATCAAGGCTGCCTTCTGTCTACGAATGTTTACACCTGTTCAACGACCCAACCTGAATGCCCTCCAACTCTGGCGAATAAAACTATGCGCTTGTTAACAGTCCTGGCCTGCTCCGTTCTGCCATATCAAACAATAGTTTTGCAATTAATTTTAAAACGCTGTATTACTTTAGGTTCACAACAGTTCATCGTCAGGATTGTTGCCACCCAACAAAGACTGTTAGCCGCGAGGAGATTGAGGGAAAATGGGATTTGCTCAACAGGCCAAAGATGCGGGGTTTGAACTCGGCGGATACGAGGTCCCGCAGGAAAGCTGGCTGATGGTCCTTGACCACGAACAGCGAATTGCGACATCCAACGAAGAAAGCTTTGCCCTGATCGGCAAGCGTCCTGAAGAGATCATCGGCCAACGTCTGGGACGGATTCTCAACCTTGGATTTCTCCACTCATTTATCGTTCAGGGTTTTTGTTTCAAGGATCAACCGGTCTGGATCAAGGGGATCAAGCACTTTTGCGATTACGCCCCACTCGGCAAAGATCAGCTGACGGCTGGTGGTGTCTTCAGTCTGGTCCGGGCCGAACAGATCACCCAGCCCGACCTGGAAATGCCAGACCTGCTCTGCTCGATGGACCCCGGTTCGGATCTGACCCGCGACAACCTGATTCTGATCAATACCGAGGGGATCATTACCATGATCAATCAACCCTTTGCCGATGCCCTGGGCATTTGTGCACGGGAGATGATCGGCAAGCATGTTCTCAAGGCCTATCCCAACTCCAATCCTTCACGTCTGCCGGTGGTTATGGATACCGGTCAGGCCGAAATTGCCGAGCCCCACCTGTTAAATGGCCGCCATACGGTTGTCAGCCGCTATCCCCTGTTCAAGGACGGTAAAATGGTCGGTGCCTGGGGCAAGGTCCTGTTCAGCGACATCCGTGAGGTATCACGACTGGCCGACAAGCTGCAGCTCTACATCCACAATCCTGAAGAAGTGGGGTCAAAGCGCCGTCGCAGCGAACATGAGTTCAAGTACGACTGCAACAGCATCATCGGCCACAGCAAGTCGATGAAAGACCTGAAGGAAAAATTACTGCGAATTGCCGAACGGCCATCAAATGTCCTGTTGCTGGGCGAAAGCGGAACCGGCAAAGAACTCTTTGCCCATGCAATTCATGCAGCCAGCAAGCGCCGTTACGGCCCCTTTGTCAGGGTTAACTGCGCCGCAATCCCTGATCATCTGCTTGAGTCTGAACTGTTCGGCTATACCGAAGGAGCCTTCACCGGTGCCCGTAAGGGGGGGCAGGTCGGTAAATTTGAACAGGCCGACGGCGGCACGATTTTTCTTGACGAAATCAGTGACATGCCGGTCCAGATGCAGGCCAAGCTGTTACGGGTTCTGCAGGAAAAGGAGGTCACCCCTCTTGGTAGTACAACAACCCGACAAATCGATATGCGTGTCGTAGCCGCAACAAATGTTGATCTGGATGAAAAGGTGCGTGAAGGAGGCTTTCGCACCGACCTGTACTATCGGCTGAATGTCATTGCTCTTTCGATACCGCCTCTGCGAGAACGCCGGGATGACATCTACTTCATCACCAAGCACCTGATCGACAATTTCAACGCCGAATTTGACATGAAAATTCAAGGACTCGATGACGAGGCCTGGAACCTTTTGCGCTCCTATGACTTCCCGGGAAACATCCGTGAGCTCAGCAATGCCATAGAGAGTGCGTTCAATATGGCCACCGGCCCAACCATCAAGGTCGAAGACCTGCCTCCGCATATTTGCCGGATCAAGGGGCACCTCCTGCCGCAGGTCGATGAGACTCATCCACAGGAGACTCTGCTGGCGGGCATCGGTCAAAAGTCACTGCAGGAGATTATGGAAGAAATGGAGCGGCAGCTGATTGAGGCCTCTCTTGAGCAGGTCGATGGCAACAAGCTCAACGCTGCTAAAATTCTGGGGATCTCCCGTCCGGGTCTCTACAAAAAGCTGCACAAATACCAATTGCAATAAAAACAGTGAAACGGTAGCCCCAGGTCATTCCTCTAAATGAGACATCCCGACCTGTAAATGGAGCGTAACACTGTTAACAAAAACGACATAATCGCCAGAGGAGCTGAAGCAGCCCTCGGACAAGTTACTTAAAAAAATATGTATATATTCAACAGCTTAAGAGGTATATTAATTTTGAAGGGCCATAAAACGATGTTTGGTACTTGCTTTGCAAAGCGTTCTGTCCTGTGCTCATCGGTCCAACCATCCCGGGACCGCAACTGCAGTTCGGGTTTCCTTTTTGAGGAGAAGTGTTCATGACAGAAATGCCCCCTCTGCTCAACGTCAGCGACATATCGCTCTCTTTTGGCGGGGTCCACGCCTTGACAGACGTCAGTTTCGACGTCAGACCAGGTGAGATCTTTTCGATCATCGGCCCCAACGGTGCTGGCAAGACCTCGATGCTTAACTGTATCTCCGGTCGCTATCAGCCTAACAAAGGCTCCATTACCTTCAAACAGAAGGAAATGATCGGCCTGCGCCCCAACGACCGCTGCAATCTCGGTATCGGGCGAACCTTTCAGAACCTGGCGCTGTTCAGCCACATGACAGTCCTCGACAACATCATGGTCGGTCGCCATCATTTGCTGAAAAACAATTTTCTGTCCGGCTCTCTCTACTGGCTGGGCGGAGCGCGTAAAGAAGAACTGACTCATCGCGCCGAGGTCGAAGACATCATCGATTTTCTCGAAATTGCCCACATTCGCAAATCGATTGCCGGAACCCTGTCTTATGGTTTGCGCAAGCGAGTTGAACTGGCCCGGGCCGTTGCCCTGCGCCCCGACCTGATTCTGCTTGATGAACCGATGGCCGGAATGAACCTGGAAGAAAAAGAAGACATGGCCCGTTACATCATCGACCTCAATGAAGAATGGGGAATGACAGTGGTCATGATCGAACATGACATGGGTGTGGTCATGGACATCTCCCACCGGGTGATGGTTCTCGACTTTGGCCGCAAAATTGCCGGCGGGTTGCCCGACGAAGTTATGGCCAATCCTCAGGTTCGCAAGGCCTATCTGGGTGAAGATGATGAACCGGCCCCGGAGCCTCAACCAGAAGGGGAGGTGGCCTGATGCAAGCTGAATACGCCGACGTAAATCGTTACAACACCTTTCCCAAACTTCTCGCCTACAATGCGGCAAACTGGCCCGATGAAATCGCCATGCGCGAAAAGGAATTCGGCATCTGGAATCCCTACACCTGGGCCGACTATCAATCGATGGTCAAGCGTTTCGCCCTGGGAATGCACAAACTCGGCATCGGTCACGAAGATTCGGTCGGTATCATCGGCGACAATCGTCCCGAGTGGGTTGCCGGCGAGATTGCCTCACATGCCCTGCGGGCGATGATTTTCGGCATCTATCAGGATTCGATGAACGAAGAATGTGCCTACCTGATCAATTATGCCGGGGCAAAAATTATTATCGCCGAAGATGAAGAACAGGTCGACAAGGTGCTTGAGATCACCGAGCAGTGCCCCTGTGTCGAGCACATCATCTACTGCGATCCGCGCGGAATGCGCAAATATGATGATCCTCGGCTTCTCAGCCATCTCGATCTGATGAAGATGGGGGACGACCTGGACAAGGAACAGCCTGAGCTTTACTCCCAACTGATCGCCGCCGGGAAAGCGGAAGACGTTGCCATCCTCTGTCCGACCTCAGGCACCACGTCCAACCCCAAACTGGCCATGCTGCAATGTGGTCCGATGATCGAACACAGCCTGTCCTACCTGCTGGCTGACCCCAAATATCCGAGCGATGATTATGTTTCGGTGTTGCCGTTGCCCTGGATCATGGAACAGGTCTATGCCGTATCGCAGGCCCTGATCTGCCGCCAGATCGTCAACTTCGTCGAAGAACCTGAGACGATGATGGAAGATCTGCGCGAGATCGGACCCAACTTTGTTCTTCTGGCACCACGGGTCTGGGAAACTGTCGCCGCCGACGTCAAAGCCAAAATGATGGATGCGACTCCGTTTAAACAGAAAATGTTCAAACTCGGCATGTCGCTCGCCGAAAAAGCGGCCTCCCAGGGTAAGGGCCAATCGAAACTTGCCTCCTGGCTGCTGTTCAAGGCGCTGAAAGATCGCCTTGGCTTTACCTTTTTACGTAGTGCTGCAACCGGTGGCGCGGCCCTGGGACCAGACACCTTCAAGTTCTTTCTCGCCATGGGCGTGCCCTTGCGCCAGCTTTACGGCCAGACTGAAATGGGCGGTGCCTACACCATCCACCAGGCGGATGATGTCGATTTCGACAGTGTTGGTATTCCCTTTGATACCGCCGAGGTCCGCATCGACAATCCTGACAGCAACGGGGTTGGTGAGGTGGTTGCCAAATCACGCGGCATGTTCCTCGGTTACTACAAGAATGAAGAAGCAACTGCCGAGACCCTGGAGGATGGCTGGATGCATACCGGTGATGCCGGTTACTTCAAGAAAGAGAATGGTCACCTGGTGGTTATCGACCGGATCTCTGACCTGGCCGAAACCTCAACCGGCTCTCGCTTCTCACCGCAGTTCATCGAAAACAAACTGAAATTTTCACCCTTTATTGCCGAAGCGGTGGTCCAGGGTGATGAGCGCCCCTACCTGGCAGCCATTATCTGTATTCGTTATGAGATTGTTGCCAAATGGGCCGAGCAGCGCGGTCTGGCCTTTACCAACTACATCAACCTGTCGGCCCAGCCGGAAATCTACGCCATGGTCCAGAAAGAGGTCGAGCAGGTCAACGCGACCCTGCCCGAAGCCCAGCGGATTCGCAAATTTCTGCTGCTTTACAAACAGCTTGATGCCGACGATGGCGAGTTGACACGGACACGCAAAGTACGCCGTGGCGTTATCAAAGAAAAGTATGCCGAGATCATCGACACCATCTACTCCGACGATGAGGTTGTCCATATCGACACGGTCATTACCTTTCAGGATGGCAACAAATCACGCATCCAGACCGATGTTCGGGTGGTTGATCTGCAGGCTGGAGACAAGGACAGCACTGCCGGGCAAGCCGGTTTGAAATCAGCGGTATAAAAGCAGGCCCCGGGCAGAAATCCCATACCAGGAGTCTGATGCCCAACGCCCGGTTTTAAAGGAGCTTTTATGAACTATGAATTACTAACTCAATTGCTGGTCAACGGCGTCATTGTCGGCACCCTCTACGGGGTTGTCGCCATGTGCTTCGTGTTGATCTACAAATCGACCCAGATCGTCAATTTTGCCCAGGGTGAATTTCTGCTGATCGGTGCCTGGACCTGCTGGGCTCTGCTGGTCAAGTTTGAACTGCCCTTTTACCTCGGGTTCCCGATTACCCTCGTTTTCATGGTAATTTTCGGCATCGTCTTGCAGATGGTGGTTCTAAGACCGATGATCGGCGAACCGATCATTTCAGTCATCATGGTCACCATCGGCCTGTCGATGTTCTTTCAATCACTGATGAGCTGGATGTTCGGTGGCTATGCCAAATCCTTTCCTAAAGTGTTTGAAACCGAATCAATCCAGATTCTTGGCCTGCAGGTTCAGACCGCATATATCATGAGTCTGGTCAGTTCGGTCGTTATCATGATTGCCTTTTACTACTTCTTCAAACATTCGAAGATGGGCCTGGCCATGCGGGCGACAGCCTTTGACCAACAGGTTGCTCAAAGCCTGGGCATATCGGTCAAGCGAGTGTTTGCTGCCTCCTGGGCTATTTCGGCCCTGGTCTCGGCGATGGCCGGGGTTGTGGTTGGCATGGTCAACGGTGTCTCTTCTGCCCTGTCCTTTTTCGGCATCAAGGTTTTTCCGGTGGTTATCCTTGGTGGCCTCGATTCGATCATCGGCGCCATCGTCGGTGGTCTGATAATCGGTGTGCTGGAAAACCTGGCTGAATTTTTCGACAGTCAGTGGCTGCATCTGGGTAACATGTACACCATCGCCCCCTTCTATGCCCTGGTGATCATCCTCATGATCAAACCCTACGGCCTGTTTGGAACCAAGGATATCGAGAGGATCTGACTTATGGCATCGGCACATTCACGTATGAAGTGCGGCGAGTTCCGCACCAACTATCAGCAGGACACCACCATTTTCCCGACTCCTCTGGCACGTCGGGTGGCTGTTTTGTCGGTCATTTTCCTGCTGGTTGCCCCCAGCTTTCTCAACCCGTACTTTCTGAATCTCGGCATTCAGATCGGCTACTACGGCATTGCGGCCCTGGGTCTTAATATCGTCGTCGGTTTCACCGGCCAGATCTCACTCGGACATGCCGCCTTTTTCGGCTTTGGGGCCTTTGCCTCAGCCTGGCTCAACAATACTACCGGCATCCCGGTCTTTTTCTGCATACCCCTCGCAGGAACGATGACCATGGCCCTGGGCCTGATCGTCGGGATCCCTGCCGGGCGAATCAAAGGTCTCTATCTGGCCATCGCAACCCTGGCCTCGCAGTACATTCTCGAAGACTTTTTCTCTCGCGCCGACTGGTTTACCGGTGGTGCCTACGGGGCTATGGCCAATCCTTTTTCGATCTTCGGTTTTGAGTTCAACAATGATCAGCGTTACTTCTACGTCGTCCTCTTCTACGTTGTCATCATGTTCCTGTTCGGCACCAACCTGCTGCGTTCCCGCGATGGCCGAGCGTTTGTTGCGGTTCGCGACCACTATCTTTCTGCCGAAATCATGGGGATCAATCTGACCAAGTACCGGATTCTATCCTTCGGTATCTCCTCTTTTTACGCCGGCATCGGCGGAGCACTCTTCGGCCACTATCTCGGTTTTGTCTCAGCCGAAGGCTTTACCATCATGCTGTCAATCCAGTTTCTGGGCATGGTTATCATCGGTGGACTCGGTTCAGTTATGGGGTCATTGATGGGGACCGCTTTCATGGTCCTGCTGCCCGAACTGATGGAAGCTGGGGTCGGCCTGGTCGGGCACAATGCCCCCGGACTCACTCACGCCCTGGCCTACATCAAAGAAATGTCGATTGGTCTGGCCATTATCCTGTTTCTGATTTTTGAGCCGGATGGCTTGGCTCATCGCTGGAAGATGATTAAAGCTTACTGGAAATTGTACCCCTTCTCATATTGAGCCGGTGCAGTTTCACCTCGATATCCCGCAGCGCGGGCCATCGTTAACCCAAGGGAGGAAGACAATGCGCAAATCGATCATGCTGGGCAGTTTATTGGTTGCATCAATGGCTTTTGCCGGCAGCGTTTTCGCCGCCGACACCATTCCGGTTGGTCACCTGGCCGCCTACACCGGGCCAACATCCGGGGTTGGTATCCCCTTCGGGGCCGGGATTGATGACGCCCTGGCCTACATCAACAAGACAGGCGGAATCAACGGCAAAAAAATCAAGTTCGAGACCGTTGACTATTCCTACAACGCACCCCGCGCGGTTGCGACCTACAAGAAATGGATGTCCAGCCTCAAGCCGGTTGCCATTCAAGGCTGGGGAACTGCTGATACCGAAGCTCTGGTTAAATTTATTGCCAAAGACAAGATCAGCTATATTTCAGCATCCTACTCCGGTCACCTGACCGATCCGACCGGAAAATCACCTCGCACCAAGGCACCAGCCCCCTACAACTTCTTCTATGGTCCCTCTTATTCTGACGCCTGTCGTGGTCTGGTCCAGTGGGCCGCTGACGACTGGAAAGCCAAAGGCAAGTCGGGTAGCCCCAAATTCATCCACATGGGTGACAACCATCCTTATCCGAATGCTCCCAAGGCCGCCTGTGCTGCCTACGCCAAAGAACTTGGTTTTGAAGTTTTGCCCTCAATTGTTTACTCGCTGAAGCCTGCTGATGCCAAAGCCCAGTGCCTGTCACTGAAAGACTCTGGCGCAAACTATGCTTATCTGGCAAACACCTCGGGCTCCAACATCTCACTCCTCAAGTCCTGCAATACTGTTGGGGTAAAAACTCAATTCCTGACCAACATCTGGGGCTGGGATGAGAACTCCATCAAAGCCACAGGCGCCGCCGGTGATGGCATTGCCTGGGTTGTGGGAGCTGCCTCCTGGAAAGACAAGGTTCCAGGCATGAAGACCCTGCGTGAAATCTCCAAGATGTCCGATCCGAGTGGCACCAAGCCACGGATGCTGCACTATGTGCGTGGTGTTTGCGGTACCTTCCTGATGAAGGAAGCAATGCTCAAAGCCGAAGCCATGGGTGGTATCACTGGTGAGAACATCAAGAAGGGCTTCGAGCAGATGAAGGACTTTGTTCCCGCCGGTCTTGAAGGCGTTTGTACACCTTCTACCTGGACTGCTGAAGACCATCGTGGCACCACTCTGGTCAATGTCTACACCAGTAAGTACAACGGTGGTGACTTCCAGATGAAGAAGCTGGCAACTGTCGATGTTCCTCGTCGTGATGAGTGGCTCGGCTGGTAAGTTGAACCTCTTGAGAGGGGGCGATCTTCGCCCCCTCTCAAGTTCGATGTTCGACGTGCGGTGTTCGTTGTTAAGACCTCGAACCTCGAACCTGGAACCTTGAACCTTTATTCACGGAGACACTCCATGGCAGAGCCCGCCGTCAAAGCGACAGAACAACCAGAAGAGAAGGAAATTCTTCTTTCGGTCAATAATATTGAAGTGGTTTACGATGAGGTTATCCTGGTCTTGCGCGGGATCAGCCTTGATGTGCCCAAAGGAGAATTGATTACCCTGCTCGGTCCCAACGGAGCAGGCAAATCAACTACCCTCAAGGCAATTTCCGGTCTGCTAAAAACAGAAGATGGCGAGGTCACCCGCGGATCTGTCACCTTCAAGGGCGAAAGCATTGCCAACAGCTCTCCAGATGAGATCGTCCGCAAGGGAATTTTCCAGGTCATGGAAGGCCGCCGGATCATTGAAGACATGACGGTCATCGAAAACCTGCGTCTGGGTGCCTACACCCGCAAGGACAACATGGTCAAAGATGATATTGAAAAAGTTTTCCACTACTTCCCCCGCCTGAAAGAACGGACCGGTCTGGCGGGATATCTGTCGGGTGGTGAACAGCAGATGCTGGCAATCGGCCGGGCCATTATGGCGCGACCCGAGATGATCCTGCTCGACGAGCCCTCAATGGGTTTGTCGCCACTGCTGGTCAAAGAGGTTTTTGGCATTATCCGCAATATCAACAAGGAGCAGGGAATCACCATGCTGCTGGTTGAGCAGAATGCCAATATGGCCCTGCACAGTGCCAACTATGGTTACGTGATGGAATCGGGCAAGATCGTTCTTGATGGCCCGGCAGATGATCTGCTCAATAACGAAGACATGAAAGAATTTTATCTGGCCGGTGGTGACACCGATCGTAAATCATTCAAAAACCTGAAATCGTATAAACGGCGTAAGCGTTGGATGTAAAATCTTAAAATTCACCATCAGAAAAAGCATTTTAACGCAGAGCCGTAGAGATGGAGAGAACGGAGAGGTAAGCAAAAACGGGATATGTTCTAAAACCTAAAGCCTTCTCTCCGTCTCCGCTCCTCTCCGCCTTTGCGTTAAAATGACTATGATTTCATATTTATTCTGACTGAGCAGGCGGCAAATTTATTATCCTCGACGGAGAACCCATGCCTGAATACTACAACAATCTCGAAACCCGCTCTCCCGAAGAGCGCGAAACCGATCTATTCACCCAGTTAGCCAATCAGATCAAACATGCCAAGAGTAGCGCACCGGCTTTTGCCGAAACCCTGGCCGAGGTTGACGACACAGCGGTAACTGATCGCGCAGCCCTTGCGCAACTTCCCATACTACGTAAAACCGAACTGATCGAACGCCAGAAGGGTCAACCGATTTTCGGCGGTCTGACCGGTGTTACAGCTCCGCAACTCTGCCAGATTTTTGCCTCGCCCGGCCCGATTTTTGAGCCCGGCTCAACCCGACCCGATTTCTGGCGCTTTTCGCGTGCCCTCTTTGCCGCAGGTTTTCGTCGTGGTGACATTATCCACAACTGTTTCTCATACCATTTCACCCCCGCCGGGATGATGTTCGAAGCGGGAGCACGTAAACTGGGCTGTGCAACAGTCCCTGCCGGAGTCGGTCAAACCGAACTGCAGGTTGAAACCATGGCTCACGTCAAACCACAGGGCTATGTGGGAACACCCTCTTTTCTGAAATTGATTCTCGATAAAGCGGATGAACTGGGCACCGACCTCAGTTGCCTGAAAAAGGCACTGGTCTCAGGAGAATACCTGCCTCCCAGCCTGCGAGATGCGATGGCCGCACGCGGCATTGCGGTTCGGCAATGTTACGCTACCGCTGATCTTGGCCTGATTGCCTACGAATCAGAGGCCCTTGAAGGGATGATTGTCGATGAGGGGATCATCCTCGAAATCGTCCGCCCCGGCACCGGTGATCCGGTCGCCGAAGGTGAGGTCGGCGAACTGGTGGTGACCAACCTTAACCCCGATTATCCCCTGATCCGTTTTGCTACTGGCGACCTTTCAGCGGTCCTGACCGGCGACAGCCCTTGTGGGCGGACCAATATGCGCATCAAAGGCTGGATGGGACGTGCCGACCAGACCACCAAAATCCGCGGGATGTTTGTCCACCCGGAACAGGTTGCCGCAATCCTCAAGCGCCACAGCGAACTGCAACGCGGTCGCCTGGTGGTAACCCGCGAAAATGATCAGGATGTTATGTGTCTCCAGGTTGAGTGTTCTGAAGGCACATCTTCAACGTTGCAGGATGCCGTGATCAACAGTATCCGCGAACTGACCAAATTACGCGGCAAGGTCGAATTTGTCGCATCCGACAGTTTGCCCAACGACGGCAAGGTGATCGACGATCAGCGGGAGATTGAATAAGAAGCTGCCGACTTCAGACTTTCTCCCGTGTGACGCCGCCGGTGCGAAATAGAGATTTTGAGGAATTCGAACGAGGATGTCTGAGCCGCAGGCGAGTTTTCGAGTGAGCTCAAAATCGGCATGAAGTGCAGGGAACCGTCGCAGACGGCAAGGAGGTCGGGCGCATTTCTTTGCTTCGTTTCTTTGGGCGCGCAAAGAAATGAAGGTGCCGTACGGGGGCACGACCCCGCGCCCTCAGGTTTATATCTTTATTAACCCTCCAAGGAGTATCTATATGACAACCAAAACCAGCGAACCACTCGATACCGGAATCCAGCTGTTACAGCAACTCAGCAAAAAAGAGCTGATCTCGATTATTATCGATGACGCCAAAAACTGGCTGGCCCATGACGGCCTCTGGTTTCAGGCGATTGAAAAGACCCATGGGATGGAGGTAGCGATTGAAGCCGACCGTGCCGCCTGGGAAAAGTTCACCGTCATCGAAGCCAAACGGATCATGGTTCGCCTTGGTATTGAACCGGGTGGCGGCATCCCGGCACTGGTCGAATGCCTCAAACACCGGCTCTATGCACGACTCAACCTGCAGGAATCGATTGAAGTCACCGATACCCGGGCCCTCTTCCGCATGGTCGACTGCCGGGTTCAGTCGGCGCGCAAGCGCAAGGGGCTGGACGACTTTCCCTGTAAATCGGTCGGTATCGTCGAGTACAGCGAGTTTGCCCGCACCATCGACCCACGGATCAAAACCACCTGTGTCGCCTGCCCGCCCGACGCCCATCCCGATGAATTCTTTTGTGCCTGGGAGTTCACCCTTGAGGACTGAAAGCAGGGTTCACTGATGCTTGGCGACTGCCTCGACGGGATAAAAGTCCTCGATCTCAGCCAGTACCTGCCCGGTCCTTTTGCGACCCAGCTGCTGGCCGACCTTGGCGCTGACGTCATCAAGGTTGAACCACCGGCTGGTGACCCGATGCGGCGCTTTATTTTCTGCGATGATGATGGCGAATCACCCTTTTACAAGCAGGTCAACGCGGGTAAACAGGTGGCACTGCTCAACCTGAAGACCGAAGATGACAAGCAGATATTGGCTGAGCTGGTTTCTGCTGCCGATGTGCTGCTTGAATCCTACCGCCCCGGCGTGCTCGAACGCCTCGGTTTCAGCCGTCAGCGGCTGCAGGAACTCAATCCCGGTCTGATCCACTGCGCCCTCTCCGGCTTCGGTCAGACCGGCCCCTGCCAACAGCGCGCCGGACATGACCTGACCTATCTCGCCATGAGCGGCATGCTCAATCTCACCGGCACGCCAGAGACCCCGATCATGCCCTTTCCACCAATCTGTGATTATGCCGCCGGTAAACAGGCCTCGACCGCAATTCTGGCCGCACTCCTGCGCCGAGGGCGCACAAATCAGGGGGCCTTTATCGACGTCAGCCTGTTCGAGATGGCCCTCTCCTGGCAATCCTTCTCACTGATTGCCGCCGGTCGTCCCGGCCACGAATTTGCCCGCGGACAAGATCTACTGACCGGTGGGGCAGCCTGCTATCAGATTTATCCCACTGCCGATAGGCGCTTCGTCGCTTTGGGTGCTATTGAAGACAAATTCTGGCAGGCCTTCTGCGCGACCATCGACCGCCCTGAGTGGAGTACACGCCAGCACGAACCGCTGCCGCAAACAGAATTGATTGCTGAAGTGCGCGAACTCTTCGCCTCGGCAACCCAGAAAGAATGGCAAGCACGCTTTACCGAAGTCGACTGCTGCTTCGAGCCGATTCTCAACCACACCGAAGTCGTCAACCACCCCCATGTTCAGCAGCGTCAGCTGCTGCAATCTCTCCCCGCAGAACAGCGCTATGATGCCCTCTTTCCGGTCTGGGTCGATGATCAACCGCCCTCCCCGCGCAGGCCTCTGCAACAGGTCAGCACGGAACAAGCTCTGGAAGGTTGGGGTTGCAGGGGTAGGTTTGGGCAACGTTGATTTGCTTCTGGATGAAGTCATCCTAATCTTTGTATGGTCTAGCGTGAAACAGGTGCTCCGCTGCCAGACAGCCCTGCCTGGACAGGCCATAATGCCCGGCACGCAACCTCCATCCCGAAACAACATCGATGATCTGGTTGACAATAATCGCGACCTGCTTTTTATCCAACCGGTAATAGCCTGCGGTTTCCAGTACGATATTCCTGTCCGGCAGTCGCAGATACAAGGCCCGGACAACTCTCTGATCTTTGCAAAAACAATTTGCATCCCTGAGGCACTGAGATCGCTGAGGTGAAAATCAAAACCATTTTTGAGGGATTTTCTGATATTTTTTGTCTCTGGGTGAAAAAAAACTTGCCCCTATCCTGAAGTCCTCCCATCCAGCAATCCAACCCGACTGAAAAACCTGAGAAAAACCCCCTTTGCCTGAGGCCGATTATGGTCTAATATGCGCCTCTTCATAAAAAATCCGATGAGACAGAAAATAGAGTCACTTTCAGGGAGCTGAAAATGCAGGAAAACCAGCAACAGATGACCCAGATCCGCTGGCATGGCCGAGGTGGACAGGGGGCAATAACTGCCGCCAAAGTTGTGGCGGAAGCAACTTTCAAGTCTGGCTATGGTGGCGTGGTTATGGCCCCGACTTTTGGGACCGAGCGCCGTGGCGCACCGGTCAGCACCTCGCTCAAGATCTCGCGGGAAAAGATCTATGATCTCTCGCCGATTCGTTTTCCTGATATCGTCGTGGTCCTTGACTATCTGATCCTCAACGAGGTTGATGTGACGGTCGGGCTCAAACCGGGCGGGCTGCTGATCATCAACTCACCACGTCCGGTCAGCGAGCATTCGTTTCCTGACTTTCGGGTCGCAGTTGCCAACGTCACCAAGTTGGGAATCGAGGCCGGACTGCGCAAAGGAATCGTCAATAGTGGTATCATCGGGGCACTGGCCAAGGCCAGCGAACTGGTTGATATCGAGATGCTCTCGCAATGTATTGCCGCTGAATTTGTTGGCCGCAAACCACAAGAGAATGCCAAAGCGGCTCAACTGGTTTATGCAGCGACCCAAATTTGCGGACCGAGCACAGGAGACTCAAATGCCTGATTCACGTTTTAAGATTCTTACCTCCGCCAGTACCTCGGGCCCCGGCGATGCCGGTCGTACCGGCTCCTGGCGGGTTGAACGCCCCATTATTGATCTGAGCCGCTGCACCCCGGCAAAAACGGGTAAATCATCCTGTCACCTGTGCTGGCTTTACTGCCCCGACAATGTCGTGAGCAAAACGATTGAACCAACCATTGACCTCGAATACTGCAAGGGCTGCGGCATCTGTGCTGAAGAATGCCCGGTCAAGGCCATCGAGATGGTCTCTGAAGAAGAGTTTGTAAAGGGGACGGAAGATGAGTGAAAAACTGATTGATTCCGGAAATAACGCGGCGGCGATGGCCGTTCAGCTGGCCGCTGCCGAGGTTATTGCCGCTTATCCGATTACGCCGCAGACCCCGCTGACCGAAAAGCTTTCTGAAGTGATCGCAGCTGGCAAGATGGATGCTGAATATGTTGCGGTTGAAAGTGAGCACAGTGCGCTTGCAGTCTGCATCGGAGCAGCCAGCGCCGGAGTTCGTGCCTTTACCGCGACCTCATCCAACGGTCTGCTCTACATGAGTGAGCAGCTGCACTGGGCTGCGGGTTCACGTCTGCCGCTGGTGATGTGTGTTGTCAACCGCGGGATCGGCGCACCCTGGTCGGTATGGAATGATCATCAGGATGCCATGAGCCAGCGGGATACCGGCTGGATTCAGATCTTCGCCAAAGATCACCAGGAAATTGTCGATATGACGCTTAAGGCCTTTCGGCTGGCTGAACTGGTTCATATTCCGGTGATGGTCAACTATGACGGTTATTATCTGTCGCACACCTACATGCCCTTCGAACTGCCAGAGGCTAAAGCGGTCCAGGAATTTCTACCGCCTTACGACTACACACATACCCTCGATCCTGAAAAACCGGAGAGCTTAAATACTGTCACCCTGCCCGATTCGCGCAATGACATCAAGGGCATCAAGCGCCCCGGGTATATGGATATTCGCCACAATCTGCATCAGGAAATGCGCCAGGCTATGGAACTCTGGGAAGAAATCGATGCTGACTACGCCCAACGTTTCGGTCGCGGTGGTACACCGATTCTCGATCCCTACCGTTGTGAAGATGCTGATTTTGTGGTCGTTGCCATGGGCAGTATTGCCAACCAGTTTCATGTCGTGGTTGATCGCCTGCGTGAAGAAGAAGGCCTTAAGGTCGGCGTGCTGGCACTGCAGATTTATCGGCCTTTCCCGACCGCAAAAATCGCCGCAGCACTTCAGAATGCCAAAGGGGTTATGGTCTACGAAAAGGGCTTAAGTTACGGCAACCAGGGCGCCCTCTATGCCGACCTGAAATCTGCGCTCTACCCCTATGCCAACCGTCCCCATCTGCACAATTTTATTGTCGGTCTGGGCGGACGTGATATCCCCACCGAAGATCTTTTTCAAACCTTGAAAACGGCCTGCCTCAGTGGAGATCAAAACGCTCCCGAGCAAGCCGATACGCCTCAATGGATTGGATTACAGTTATGAGTGTCACAGCCAAAACCAGTGTTGTCAATCTGACCACAGAAGAGTTCGTTCATCCCGGTAACCGGGCCTGCTCCGGCTGTGGGCTGAGTATTCTTTACCGGATCGGCCTCAAGGCCCTGGGCCGTAATTGCATCTTTGTTGTCCCGCCCAGCTGCCTGACTGTTATGCAGGGACTTTATCCGATTGCTGCGTCTCAAATGCCGATCTTGAACGGAACCTTTGCGTCAACGGCGGCGATTGCCACCGGCGTACGGGCAGCCATGAAACGTCGCGGCAAAAAGACCCAGGTGGTTGCCTGGGCCGGTGACGGCGGTACAGCCGATATCGGTATTCAGGCCCTGTCCGGAGCCCTGGAGCGCAACGAAGACATTATCTATATCTGCTACGATAACGAAGCCTACATGAACACGGGTGTCCAACGTTCGGGAACCACGCCCCAAGGTGGATTGACAACCACCACCCCCTACAGCGGCAAAAAGGAAAACAGTAAAAATCTGCCCGCGATTGTTGCCGCCCACAATCCGGCCTATGTTGCCACCTGCTCGGCCAGTTATCCGCTTGATTTTCACGACAAACTGCTCAAGGCCAAAGAAATCAGCGGCCTGAAATATCTCCACGTCCAGACTCCCTGCCCTCCCGGCTGGGGCTGCGATGAACGGATGACGATCAAGATCGGCAAAGCGGCAATCGATTGCGGTCTGTTTGATCTCTATGAGATTGAAGAGGGAGTCAAAACTCTTTCAGAGCCCTCTCAAAAGCTGCTGAATAAAGACAAGATGGGCAGCTTGCAGAACTATCTGGACATGCAAACCCGTTTCAAAGCTCTGACTGCCGAGCAGATTGCAGCAATGCAGGAGCGGATCGATAAAAAATGGGATGCCTACCGGCGGGAGTTTGCCGCGCAATAAAAGGAGCATCATGCCTGAACTGCCGCAACTGACTGACGCCCGTCTCAGCCTGCAAAACCGGGTCGCCGAATTGACCTTCATGCGGGACGATGTGCGCAATGCCCTGACCGGCACCACTCTGGTTGAAGATATCCTGAGTGTTGTCAATTGGTGCAACCGCACCCCGCAAGTGTCGGTGTTGATCTTGACCGGAGCGGGCAAAGCATTTTCTGCCGGGGGCAATGTCAAGCAGATGCGAGACCGCGAAGGAATGTTCAGCGGTTCGGCACTGCAAATTCAGGATCAATACCGCCGTGGTATTCAGCAACTGCCCCTGGCATTGCAAAGAAGTGAAATTCCCCTTATTGCGGCGATCAATGGCCCAGCCATTGGCGCGGGGATGGATCTGGCCTGTATGTGCGATCTGCGCATCGGGTCAACGGAAACCCTGCTGGGAGAAACCTTCATCAATCTGGGCGTTGTTTCCGGCGATGGTGGCAGCTGGTTTCTGCCGCGTCTGATCGGCCATCAACGTGCAGCCGAACTGCTCTTTACCGGGCGGCTGATCAAGGCAGAAGAGGCCCTTGAACTTGGATTACTGCTGAAACTGGTGCCAGCAGATCAGCTGCTGGACCAGACTCGTGAACTGGCCTCGACCATTGCGGCCAAACCACCACATGCGGTACGGCTGAACAAACGCCTGTTGCAACTCAGCCAGCGTCAGGAACTCGCAGAATTTCTTGATCTCTGCGCGACTTTTCAAGGCCTTTCCCACCACCAGGCCGACCACCTTGAAGCCGTCAACGCTTTTCTCGAAAAACGCCCGACAAAATTCACCGGTTCCTGATTAACCCTGCCAGTCCCGCTCCACCGCAGGAGGCGGTTATGCCACCAAATATCAAATTGAAATTGCAGGTTGAAGACCGGGTGGGAGCCATGGCAAAAATCGCCAGTGTTCTCGCTGAAAACAATCTGAATATTCTTTTTATGGAAGTAGAAAAGAGGGGAGCAGCGACTTTTGTCTACCTTGACCTCGAAACCGGTTTCCAGACCCTGAATCAATCAGCCCTCTTTTCTGAACTCGAAGCAATCCCCAACATTCTTCAGGCGACGGCAATCAACACCATGCCGCAGGAACGGCGTGAAAAACGTTTTCAGGTCGTTCTCGACAGCATCAGTGACGGAATTCTCTCCATCAACGAAGAAGGTGAACTGACAACCATCAACCGGGTCGCCCGCGAGATTCTCGATTGCCAGAATAAAAACCTGATCGGCCGCAACCTGCGAGATCTCAACCTGCCTGATACCAGCCTGCTGACCTGCCTTGAGGGCAAGACCTATCGAAATATCAAACGCAACCTGACCCGTGGTGACCAGCGACGGCAGTATCTGACTTCGGGACGGATCATCCGCGATTCACACGAACGGATTGTGGGTGCCGTCGAAGTCCTGCAGGACATGCGTGAAATTCGTGAACTTGCCAGTGCCGTGGCCCGCGAGCCACAGGTCACCTTTGGTGATATGGTCGGACAGAGTCCCGCTCTGCGACAGGCCATCTCGTTTGCCGAAAAGATTGCGCCGACCGACGGGATCGTTTCGATTCGCGGTGAGAGTGGCACCGGCAAGGAGCTGTTCGCCAGCGCCATCCACGTTGAGAGTGGTTGCACGGGACCATTTATCCCGGTCAACTGTGCCGCCATGCCTGAAAATCTGCTGGAAAGTGAGCTGTTCGGTTATGTCGGCGGCGCCTTCTCCGGGGCGCGAAAAGAAGGGCGGATCGGTCTCTTTGAAGCGGCCCGCGACGGGACCCTCTTTCTGGATGAGATTGCCGAAATGCCTGCCTCGCTCCAGGCCAAGATGCTGCGGGTTATTCAGGATGGAAAACTGCGCCGCATCGGCAGCAACAAGGAAATAATCGTCAATACCCGAGTGATTACCGCAACCAACCGCAACCTTGAACAATGGGTTAAACAGAAGCGTTTTCGTGAAGATCTCTATTACCGGATCAATCTTTTTCCGATCCATATCCCCCCCTTGCGTGACCGCCTCGGTGACATCCCGCTTCTTGCCGAGCACTTTCTGTTTCAGATCAACGCCCGGCACGCCATACAGACCCGGCAACTGACAGAGGACGCCCTGACAAAACTTGAACGTCATCACTGGCCCGGAAATGTTCGCGAACTGCGAAATGTCATCGAACGTACTGCCATTCTCAGCGGCAGCGAGCGGATCAGTAGCGACACTATTCGTTTCAGTTTTGAATTCGGGCAAAACAACTCCGAGCAAGAACCTGCCAGCGCAGAATCACTGGCCCAGCAGGTTGCGCAGCTGGAAAAACAGATTATTACCGAAGCACTGAAATCGACGCCCAGCAAACGTCAGGCTGCCAAGCGGTTGGGAATGTCGCATACCTCGCTCTTGAAAAAACTGAAAAAACACCAGCTCGCCCCGGAAACCAATCGAACCAGCGGAAACTAAAGTTTCCATGTGTAGTTTTCTTTTTATTTCCTGATAGATACACCCGTACTCCACTCATGATGGAAACAATCGTTTCCAATGTTTCCCCAAAACTCTCTATTTTCTTGCCAATTCGACCCATCGCCCGGCTTTTGAGCTATTTCTCCCTCTGCCTCCCGGTCGACAGACAATGAAAAAAACCTGACCAACCCGCGAATTGCGTTTGGTTTCCCTATTTTTATGATTGATATCGTGAAACATGGCAGGACCATTGCTATGCTTGATGGAGTTTGCCGCAACAACGACGCCACAAGTCTGTAAGGCGAACCATTACAATCCCGAAAATCTGCTGCAATGATTTGCCCATGTGGAGTGCTTATGGCTCAGAAAAAAACCAGATCCACCCCTCAATCCAGCACGACCAAAATGGTTTTGCCCGATGATATCACTTTTCCGCTGGAAATTCGCCTCCACGGTCGCGGTGGTCAGGGGGGGGTGACCTGCGCCAAGCTGATTGCCGCAATTTATGCGCAACTGGGGCTGAATGTACAAACCTTTGGTGACTACGGTGCCGAACGTTCCGGAGCACCGGTCCGGGCATTTGCCCGCGTTGACCGTGCGCCAATCAGAAACCGCAACAAGGTCTATCAACCAGACCATCTGCTGGTCCTTGATGCCGCCCTGCTTGCCCCCCCGGTGCTGGATGGTGTTGGTGCAAAAGCGGCTATTTTACTCAACAGTCCCGAAGCCGCCGAAAAGTACGCTGAAACCTTCGCCGACTTTCGCTTCGGTATCATTGATGCCACCGGAATCGCCCGCAAACATGGCATCGGCACAAGCAGTGTGGTCATCATCAACACCACACTCGTTGGGGCCTACCTCAGACTCCTTGAATTACCCCTTGAGGTTCTTGAAGATGTCTATACCGGCATGGGGCTGGAGGATGATCTGGCCGCGGCCAAAGAGGCCTATCAAAAGGTTCAGGTTTGCCAACCATCCCCCAGGGCCACCCAAAAAACCGCCAAAACGACAGGCGGTCAGCTCGAAACCTGTCTCCCTGAGGTCAAGCCCCAGACCGAGCATTTTGAGGATATTCCATCGCGTCTGAAAACCGGCAGCTGGAGCACCCAGCTACCAGGCTATGAAGACTACGTCGCACCCTGCAACCATGCCTGCCCGGCAGGCAATGATGTGGTTGGATTCATCCAGGCCCTCAAAACATCCGGGCCTGATGCCGCAGCAGAAGTATTGCTTCATACCCAACCATTGCCTTCGGTCTGTGGTCGGGTGTGTCCTGCCCCCTGTATGCACGAATGCAATCGCAACCAAATGGACGGTGCGGTCAATATCCGCAGTCTCGAGCGCTGGATCGCAGATCACTCCGATTTTCGCTTGCAACCCGAAAAGGCTGCCAAAGCTTTTTCTCTGGCAGTCATCGGAGGCGGACCGGCGGGCCTGAGTGCCGCCTGGCAATTGGCCCTGCGCGGGCATCAGGTCACGATCTTTGAAAAAGAGTCCAAACTGGGGGGTGTCCTGCGTTACGGCATCCCGGTCTACCGCCTGCCGGAAGAGGTTCTGGAGCGTGATCTGAAGCGGATTCTCGCCCTGGGAATCACCTCTGTCTGCGACCACCCGGTTGACAAAGCGGAAATGGCGCGCCTGCATCAGGACTATGACGCCCTGATTCTCAGTAAAGGCTTCAGTGACGCCTACAACCTTGCTGCAGCAGGAGAATCACTCGATGGCATAGAACAGGGACTCGACTTTCTGGCGCGCAGTCGCAAAAGTGAGTCCGGTGAGAACCTTGTCGGCGATGTGGTTGTCATCGGCGGGGGCAATACCGCTATTGACTGTGCACGAACAGCCCTGCGCAGTGGCGCTTCTTCGGTCAAGCTGGTCTATCGTCGCAGTCGTGACGAAATGCCCGCAATTGAAGAAGAGATTCAAGACGCTCTGCGTGAAGGTGTGCAGTTGCTGGCCCTGCGTCAACCGGTTGCTTTTCGCGGAGTTGGCCAGGTCGCCGGAATTGTTCTGGCCGAAGTCGAACTGGGTGAACCTGATGCTGATGGTCGGCGGCGACCACTGGTTACAGAACGAACCAGTGAAATGAACTGTTCCAGAGTCCTTCTGGCGCTGGGGCAGCAAAATACCCTGGATCTGCTGCCAGACTGTTGGCAGATCCGGAAAGATCGCATCTGGCAGAAGGATCAGCCGCTCAATATCTGGCTGGCAGGTGACTGTGCAACCGCCGACGGGACTGTCACTCACGCCATCGGCAACGGCAGGCTGGTGGCGATGGAAGCCCTGGCCAAACTGAGCGGAACGGAATCGACACCGACAACAACACCCCAAGGCTCAGTGGTGGCCCCGGCCCAGGTTCGCTTCTCACACTTTCCGGTTCTTGCGCCACATCAAGACCGCCACCGAGTACTGGAAACCTATCAAAACAGTTTCGAGGAGGTCAATCTGGGGCTGTCCGGTCAGGAAGAAGCGGAGCGCTGCTTTTCCTGCGGTCGTTGCACCCAGTGTGATACCTGCCTGGTCTACTGTCCCGACGGGGTTATCTCGCGCAGCGAGAATGGCTACCAGATCGATGAAGACTATTGTAAAGGCTGCGGAATCTGCGTGGCGGAATGTCCGCGACGTGCCATGGATTTACGTGATAAAGGATTAAGCGATGTCCGTTGAACTGATCAGTGCCAACCATGCTGCGGCCCTGGCGGCAACTCTGGCAGGGCGGGCCAACCGTTCGGCCAGAGGTTTTTGCAGCGGAGTCTATCCCATCACTCCATCAACCGAGTGCATGGAATTTTTATGCGGTCAGGAAATTGAAAAGGGCAAGGTGGTCCGGGCCGACAGCGAGCACAATGCCATGGGGATCTGCATCGGAGCCTCAGCAGCCGGTGCCCGCTCATTTACCACCACCTGCTCCAACGGCCTGGCCTATATGGTCGAAAACTGTGTCGCCGCCGCAGGCTACCGACTACCAATTGTCATGTCAGTCGCCAACCGGACCCTGGGTCCCCCCTGGAACATCTGGGCTGATCATGGTGACTCCCTGCTGCTGCGTGATCTGGGCTGGCTGCAACTCTACTCTGCCGATAATCAAGAAGTTTTCGATACCGTCCTCTGTGCCTTCAGACTGGCCGAAGATCCACGGATCCTGATGCCTGTCCTCTGCTGTATGGATGGATTTATCCTGTCACACACCATGGCTCAGGTTGAGATCCCCACCCAGGAACAGATTGATCGGTTTTTGCCTCCCGCTACGATTCCGCAACGTCTGGATAAAGCGGCCCACACCCTCGGCCAGATGGAAACGCCCCACCAGTCGGTCGTCCACCGCAGCCAACATCACCAGGCCATGCTCGGCGCCCGGCAGGTTTACAGTGAAATCCAGGATTCTTTTACCGAGATCTTTGGCCGTCGCCCGGCTGACCCCCTGGTTTCATATCGAGCCGAAGACGCAGAAACCCTGATTGTCTCCATGGGCACTCTGGGAGTGACCGCCGAAAGGGTGGTTGATCAACTGCGTGACCAGGGACAAGCGGTCGGTTCGGTGAGGGTGCGCATGTTTCGCCCCCTGCCCGATACGGAACTGCGCCAACTGTTTGGCGGTAAAAAGCGCATTGCCGTTCTGGATCGAGATATCAGTATCGGTTTCGGTGGAGCGCTCTGGGGTGAGGTGCGCAACTTTGCCGATCGTGACAGCATCGTCCAGGGCTATATGATCGGTGTCGGTGGTGGCGATGTTCGTCCCGAGCATTTGCTCAACCTCCTGGCCGAACTGGAACAGAGCGAAGAATCTGCCGCTCCAAAAATCGTGGAGGTCGCATAATGAATGAACCCGCCCTGAACGGTATGGCCCTGACCAGGCAGGACCGCAGTGAACCTCTGCTTCGCTCCGGCAACAGCAACTGCGGCGGCTGCGGCATGTCAAATCTGATGCAGATGCTCAGGCGAGCGTCTGCTGAACATGAACTGAAGATGGTTGTCCCGGCCTGTTGCGCAGCCGTGACCAGTGGCGGTTTTCCGGAAAGTGCCTTCAGTATCCCAACCATCATGTCAACCTTTGCCTCTGCCGCCTCAGTGGCCACCGGCATCGCTGCCGTGGCACAACTCAATGAGGAGAAGACCCGGGTTATCTGCCTGGCAGGAGATGGCGGAACCTACGATATCGGGATGGGAACCCTGTCTGCCGCCGCCGAAAGAAACGAGGACATCCTCTACCTCTGTTATGACAATGAAATCTACGGCAACACAGGCGGGCAACGCTCGTCGGCAACCCCTGCCGGAGCGGCAACCACCAGCACCCTGCACGGCAAACAGGAAACCAAAAAGGATATCATCGGGATCATGGCAGCCCACCGTATCCCCTATGCGGCAACAATTTCTCTGGCCCACATTGATGACACCCTGCGCAAACTTGAATTTGCCCTGGTAAGCAAGGGCTTTCGCTTTCTGCACATTCTCTCCCCCTGTCCAACCGGCTGGAAATCGGAACCGGCAATGGGGATTGAACTGGTCAGACTGGCGGTTCGCTCCGGGCTCTTCCCGGTGTTCGAGGTCTTTGACGGTGAACGCTATCAGATCAATGTTGAACCGGATTTTTCTGGCGAGGCCCTGACAATGTACCTGGCCCTGCAACGCCGCTTCCGCAATACTGGAGTTACCGAAGAAAGTCTGAGGCCAAGCATTGAACGTTACTGGAACTACCTGCGCCTGATGAGTGGGCGAATTGTTCCTGCCAGACGGAATTAACACGAGTCATTATTTATCCTGTAACGGAATGTATCCACCCCTGAAGGGAGAATCTGAACACATTCTGTCACAGCGATTTTGCAAAAGAGAGGTCAATCATGCGCAAATATATTGGTGAGCGTGTCCAGAAATTACGTGAAGCCCAGGGACTGACCCGGCAGGAGGTCTGCAAACTGGCCGGGCTTGAATTGTCGCAACTACAGGCCTATGAAGAAGGAACCGCTGTTCCTTCAGTCGGTGTGGTCATCAACCTGTCGCGGATTCTGGGTTCCAAATTTGAAGGTCTGCTGCACGGCGGTGGAACAGTGACCGATGCGCTCACCATCTGTCGCTCAGGAGAATCCTACGCAGGCCAACAGGGCGATACCGAACAGGGCTATGCCTATGGCACCCTGACCCGCCCCGGAACAGTCGGTCACGTCATGGAACCCTTCATGCTGACTTTTGACCCTCAGGCCCCGAAGAGTCCACCGATTACTCACGACGGTCAGGAATTCGTTTATGTTGTCGAAGGCACCATAGAACTGTTTTACGACGGCAAAAACTATCGGCTCGAAAAAGGCGACAGTGCCTATCTGGATGCCTCACGCAGTCACAGATTTCACGGACTCGGCGAGAAGCAAGCCCAGATTTTGGCGGTGGTCAGCTCGATTTGAATTTGTAAAAAGCAGGGACATTCATAAGATCATAACTTTCTCAACTCTGACAATGACCAACCTTGTATTCGGCTGGACATCTTCCGTCGATCTTCTCTGATATGTGAGGCACAAAGACACCAAGAAGGGCAAAGGCACGAATTAACCTGAAGCAGAAAGAACTCCAACTGTAGTGGTCTAAAAATAGAGCCTGCTCCTCTCCACCTCTGCGTCTCTCCGTTAAAATATGCCTTTCTTAGTGCCCTTGGTGTCTTGAGCGAACAGAGTGAGCGAGTGGCTATATCCGATTGGACATCTTTTCGGGCAAGTTTACAGGTTTGCAGACCCCATTTTCACAAAAATCCCGGCAGTTATCCAGGTCCTTATCCTGAGGCAAAAAACAAAATAGCCCCGGGATGACTTCAGGATATAACCAAAAATAGCCCTCTTATG
>JAJRWH010000101.1 GCA_024276935.1 Deltaproteobacteria bacterium | reverse complement strand
TTGCCGTCGGGTTGATCAAGTCCAAAGGGGTCCCCAGCGTGGCGCAAAAGATGCGGCAACTCGCCATGAACGTCCGTTCGGTTCTCGATTATTTGCGAATGACGAAAAATTCTTCGGTGTCATGCGTGTGACCGCGTTAGAACAAATTTGCCGTGCTGTCCGGGGGCTGAATAATTGACTTTTCGCGAGTTTAAATGGTAAATATCCCTATTTCTACCAGCGACAGGTTCGTAAATGTACTTCCCTTCCGCTCAAGACTTCTCTGCCCTGGCCGGGCAGGGTAATCTGATACCGGTTTACCGCGAAATTCTCGCCGATATGGAAACCCCGGTTTCCGCCTTCCGCAAGATTGATGACGGCAATACCGCTTTTCTTCTCGAATCAATCGAGGGGGGGGAGAAGTGGGCGCGCTATTCGTTTCTGGGCAGCGGTCCCGCCCGGATTTTCCGCTGTCGTGACAATCTGTTTGAGGTTGTCTACCAGGGCCAGGTTGAATTGAGTGGCCAGGCGGCTGACCCCCTTGCCGAACTCCAGAAATTGCTGGGCGAGTACCAGCCGGTCGAAGTTGAGGGCCTGCCACGTTTTTTCGGCGGGGCGGTCGGTTATCTCGGTTATGACATGGTGCGTTTCGTTGAGGATATTCCCGACAAAAATCCCCGTGACAGTGATAACTGGGATGCCTGTTTTCTGCTGACGGAAGGGTTGCTGATCTTCGACAACATGCGGCAGAAAATCAAGGTAGTGTGCAATGTTCATCTCACTGCCGGGGAAGATCCACTTGTTGCCTATCGGCGTGGCCAGGAGCGGATTGATGCTCTGATCGAGCAATTGCGTCAGCCTTTGCCGCATCGTATTGCATCGCCTCGTGAAGTGCCTGAACAGGAACTGACTCCCAACTTTACCCCTGATAATTTTCGTCAGGCTGTTGACCGTTGCAAAGAGTACATTCGGGCGGGTGATATTTTTCAGGTCGTGCTGTCGCAGCGATTTGAAGGACGTCTGCAGGCTGATCCCTTTGATATTTACCGTGCCTTGCGTACCATCAATCCTTCACCCTACATGTATTTTCTGCGTTTTGGTGACAACCTGGTGGTTGGTGCTTCACCTGAGGTGCTGGTACGTAAAGAGGGCGATCAGGTTGAGGTTCGGCCCATTGCCGGAACCCGTCCGCGTGGTGCGACACCCGAAGAGGATCAGCTGCTTGAAGAAGAGTTGCTGGCCGATCCCAAGGAGCGCGCCGAACATATTATGCTGATCGATCTGGGACGTAACGATGTTGGCCGGGTGGCCAGGCCGGGAACAATCGAAGTCAGTGAGCTGATGGTGATCGAACGCTACTCGCACGTGATGCATATTGTTTCAAATGTGCGGGGCAAGTTGCGCGAAGGGTTGAATGCTTTTGATGTTTTTCGTGCGGCCTTTCCGGCGGGGACCCTTTCGGGTTCGCCCAAGATTCGGGCAATGGAGATTATTGACGAGTTCGAACCGCATCGTCGTGGAGTTTATGGTGGTGCCGTCGGTTATTTCTCGTTCAGCGGCAATATGGATCTGGCGATTGCCATTCGTACTTTGATGATTGAAAAAGAGCGGATTCTGCTTCAGGCCGGAGCCGGAATTGTGGCCGACAGTGATCCCGAAATGGAATATCAGGAGACCCTCAACAAGGCCCGCGGAGTCAGGCGGGCCATTGAAATGGCCAATGGCGGTCTCGACTGAGGATTTGACATATGTTGTTGATGATCGATAACTACGACAGCTTTACCTACAACCTGGTGCAGTATTTTCTTGAAATCGGGCAAGAGGTTGAGGTGGTGCGTAATGATAAGCTGGGCATTGCCGATATCGAAAAGCTGAATCCGCAGTATCTGGTGATTTCTCCCGGACCCTGTACGCCGAATGAGGCAGGTATTTCGGTAGAGGCGATTCGTCACTTTGCGGGCAAAATCCCCTTGCTGGGGATCTGTCTGGGGCACCAGTCAATCACCGCCGCTTTTGGCGGCAAGGTGGTACGGGCTGCGGAGTTGATGCATGGTAAAACCAGTATGATCCAACATGATGGCAGCGGGCTCTACGCCGGGATTGATAATCCGTTTGAGGCGACCCGTTATCATTCGCTGATCGCCGAGCGGTCCAGTCTGCCTGATTGTCTCAGGATCACTGCCTGGACTGAAGATGGGCTGATCATGGGGCTAGAACACCGTGAATTGCCCGTCTGGGGATTGCAGTTTCATCCCGAATCGATTTTGACAACTTCGGGCATGCAACTGCTGCGTAATTTTTTGAAGTTTGAACCAGGAAGATCAAGGACTTCTTAACGCAGAGTCGCAGAGAGGGAGAGGACGCTGAGAAAAGCAAAAAATCTGATTTCGATTTTACAACCAAAATAGATTTGGCCTTTCTCTCCGGTGATGTCACTCAGCGTCTCTGCGTTAAGATGGAATTATATGTTTTCTACGGCGTCAGTCGGGAGGCGACAGAATGATCAAGCAGGCAATCGCAAAAGTTGTCGAACGTCAGGATCTCTCTGAAGGAGAGATGATCGAGGTGATGAATCAGGTCATGGGGGGGGAGGCAACTTCAGCCCAGATTGGTGCTTTTATCACCGCCTTGCGGATGAAGGGTGAAACGGTCGCCGAGATTACCGGTGCGGCGCGGGTGATGCGTGAACGGGCAACGCCGATTCGGGTTGGCGGGGTGATCGATATTGACCGTGAAGAAATCAATGTTGATCGCGAGACAATCATTGATACCTGTGGTACCGGTGGCAGTGGAACCAAAACGTTCAATGTTTCAACCACTGTGGCGCTGGCGGTTGCGGCCTGTGGGGCCAAGGTTGCCAAGCATGGTAATCGCAGCATTTCATCAACCTGCGGCAGTGCCGATGTCCTCGAAAAACTGGGGGTTAATCTGGATGTTACTCCCGAACAGGTTGCCAAATGCATCGATGAAATCGGAGTCGGTTTTCTCTTTGCCCCGGCGCTGCACAGTGCAATGAAACATGCTATCGGTCCCCGGCGCGAGGTGGGAATCCGCACAATCTTCAATGTGTTGGGCCCTTTGACCAATCCGGCACGAGCTGATCGTCAGGTGTTGGGGGTCTTCAGCGGCGAGCTGGTTGAGCCTCTGGCCCGGGTGTTAGCTGAACTGGGCTGCAAGCGTGGTTTTGTTGTCCACGGTGACGACGGGATGGATGAGATTACCCTGACCGGTCCGACAACAGTGGCGGCAATTTCGGGTGGTATGGTTGAACTGGAAACCATCGAACCTGAGCAGTTTGGTCTGAGCCGTTGTCGCCTCAAAGACTTGCAGGGCGGTGATGCTGCGATCAACGCTGAAATTGTCCGGGCCATTCTGCGGGGTGAAAAAGGCCCCAAACGCGATATCGTGGTTTTAAATGGAGCCTATGCCCTGGTGGCTGCCGGATTGGCAGAGTCGATTCCTGACGGGATAGAGCAGATCGCTGCGGTTCTGGATGCTGGTCTGGCTCTGGCCAAGCTGGAGTCCCTGGTGCGGATGACGAATGCCTGAGTCGCACCTCTTAGTCGTGGTGGCGAATAAATAGATGAGATACGAACGTTGATGATTCTGGACAAGATTGTTGCAGTCAAAAAAGAAGAAGTCGCGGCGGCCAAAGAAGCAATGTCGCTGGCCGAGTTGCAGGCAAGGGTCGGGGATGTTGAAGATGTTCCCCGCGGGTTCGCACGGGCCCTGCGAAGCGCCAGCGAATCGGGGTGGACGGCGCTGATTACCGAGGTCAAGAAGGGTTCGCCCTCAAAAGGAATTATTCGCGCCGATTTTGATCCGCTCGATATTGCCGAGACTTATCAGAACAACGGAGCGACCTGTCTTTCGGTGTTGACCGATGAACCGTTTTTTTATGGTCACCTGCGCTATCTGGGGCTGATTCGCGAGCAGGTTTCCCTGCCACTGTTGCGCAAAGATTTTATTTGCGATCCGTATCAGATTGTTGAAGCGCGCGTGTACGGGGCCGATGCCGTGCTGCTGATCGCGGCGATGCTTTCAGTTGAGCAGCTGTGCGAATTCAGTGGTGTGGCCAAAGGGCTGGGGCTCGACGTGCTGCTGGAGATTCATAATGAAGAGGAACTTGACGCCGCCTTGCAAACCGATTGTCAGCTGATCGGGATCAACAATCGTGATCTGAAAACCTTTGCCACCGATCTGGGGACGACAGCACGTCTGGCAAAGCAGATTCCCGCTGAACGCCTGATTGTTGCTGAAAGTGGCATTCACAGCCGGGCCGATATCGAAAGATTGCAACAGGCCGGAGCCAGAGCTTTTCTGGTGGGCGAAAGTCTGATGCGCGAAGATGATATCGGGGCCAAATTACAGGATTTACTGGGATAAATACCCGGGTAAGATACAATTTTTGCCTTTATTGGTTCCTGGTTGAATATTTATTGAATGGAGGTAACGAACGATGCAGACCAAAATTATTTTGCCGGAAGACCGGCTTCCCAGGCAGTGGTACAACGTGATTCCCGATATGCCGGGACAGATGTCACCGGTGGTCCATCCAGCGACCGGGCAGCCGGTCACTCCTGATGATCTGTTGCCCCTTTTTCCGATGGCCCTGATTGAGCAGGAGATGTCCGATCAGCGCTGGATCGATATTCCTGAGCCTGTTCTTGAAATTCTGCGTCTGTGGCGTCCTTCGCCATTATTCAGGGCGCACGCTCTGGAAAAGGCCCTCGGAACTCCGGCGAAGATCTATTACAAGTACGAAGGAGTCTCGCCTGCCGGAAGTCACAAACCCAATACAGCGGTTCCCCAGGCTTACTACAATAAGCTCGAAGGGACCAGGCGGATCGCCAGCGAAACCGGTGCCGGACAATGGGGCTCTTCGATTGCTCTGGCCTGCCAGAAGTTCGGTCTTGAATGTACAGTTTACATGGTCAAGGTCAGCTACAGCCAGAAACCCTACCGCAAGAGCATGATGCAGCTCTGGGGCGCTGATGTGACGCCCTCACCGTCGAACCGGACTCAGGCCGGTCGGGCGATTCTGGAACTCGATCCCGAAAGCAATGGGTCACTGGGAATTGCGATCAGCGAAGCGGTTGAGGATGCCGCAACCCACGATGATACCCGTTATGCCCTGGGCAGCGTACTGAATCATGTTTGTCTGCACCAGACCGTGATCGGTCTGGAAGCCAAAGAGCAGCTGGCGATTGCCGGTGATTATCCCGATGTGGTGATTGGCTGTCATGGCGGTGGTTCCAACTTCGCCGGGCTGGCTTTTCCCTTTGTTGCCGACAAGGCCGCTGGAAAAGATGTCCGCCTGCTGGCCGCCGAGCCGATCTCCTGCCCAACCCTGACCAAGGGCGTTTACGAGTTCGATTTTGGTGATACGGCCAAGACGGCTCCGATTACCCGCATGTATACCCTGGGCCATGATTTCATGCCGCCAGGTATCCATGCCGGGGGCCTGCGCTATCATGGGGCTTCGGCACTGGTTTCTCAGTTGCTGCACGAAGGCGTGATCGAAGCAAAGGCTGTCGGTCAGGTCGGTTGTTTTGAGGCCGCGGTCCAGTTTGCACGCACCGAAGGGATTATTCCGGCCCCTGAATCATCCCACGCCATCCGCACCGCAATCGACGAAGCCTTGCAGGCCAAGGAAGAGGGGAAAGAAAAGACAATTCTGTTCAATCTTTCAGGTCATGGCCATGTTGATATGGCGTCTTATGATGCCTATTTTGCCGGCCAGCTTGAGGATTACGAATATCCGAGCGAAGCGATCACCGAATCGCTCAAACATTTACCGAAAGTTGAGATCTGAACAGGATCATGGCAGCAACCCGGATCAAAATTTGTGGCATTACCTCAGCGGAGGATGCTCTGGCAGCGGTTGCAGCCGGAGCTGATGCCCTGGGGTTTGTCTTTTACCCGCCCAGCCCACGGGCGGTTACGCCTGAAAGAGTGGCTGAAATTATCCAGGTTTTACCGCCCTTTGTGACCAGTGTTGGGCTGTTTGTCAACGCCGGACGTGCTCGAATTGAAGAGACCCTGGCGGACTGTCCTCTTGATCTGATTCAGATGCATGGCGATGAAACGCCCCGGGAGTGCCTGCTTCCCGGTCGACGGGTGATCAAGGCACTACGCATCAGGGACGCGGCAAGTCTTGCCGATGTTGCCGATTACCAGGTTGCAGGTCTGCTGCTTGATGCCTGGTCAGATCAGGTTTATGGTGGCAGTGGAGAAGCCTTCGACTGGCGGTTGCTGAAAGATTTTGCCAGTCGCCAGCCGGTGATTCTGGCCGGGGGGTTGACCCCCGAAAATGTTGCTGCGGCAATTCGTGAAGTCCGTCCCTGGGCGGTTGATGTTTCAAGTGGTGTCGAAAAGGCACCCGGAAAAAAAGATGCGGCAAAAATGGTGGAGTTTGTCCGCCAGGTGAGGAACCTATGAGCTACAATCAACCTGACGAGCGTGGTCATTTTGGGGATTTTGGTGGTCGTTATGTCGCTGAAACCCTGATGCCCGCCCTGCTTGAACTGGATAAGGCCTATACCGAAGCCCGTAAAGATACCGCGTTTCGGGCAGATTTCGATTACTATCTCCGCCAATATGTCGGACGTCCCAGCCCACTTTATTACGCTGAACGTCTCAGCAAAGAGCTGGGTGGTGCCCGGATTTATCTGAAACGGGAAGACCTTAATCACACCGGTGCCCACAAGGTCAATAACACCGTTGGGCAGATTCTGCTCGCCCGCCGAATGGGCAAAAAAAAGCTGATTGCCGAAACCGGTGCCGGGCAACACGGGGTTGCAACAGCGACCGTGGCGGCATTGTTCGGGATGGAGTGCGATGTCTTTATGGGGGCTGAAGACATTCGTCGTCAGTCACTTAATGTTTTTCGAATGAAACTTCTGGGTGCCAGGGTCCATGAGGTGACCAGTGGCACGGCAACGCTGAAAGATGCGATGAACGATGCCTTGCGCTATTGGGTGACCAACGTTCGTGACACTTTCTATGTTATCGGGACCGTTGCCGGTCCGCATCCTTATCCACAGATGGTGCGTGATTTTCAGGCCGTAATCGGAACCGAGGCCCGGGCCCAGATTCTTGATACAGCAGGCAGGCTGCCCGATGTTGCGCTGGCCTGTATTGGTGGCGGGTCAAACGCGATGGGGTTGTTCTATCCCTTTGTCGAAGATGCCGATGTCCGGCTGGTCGGCGTTGAAGCTGCCGGGCTCGGGGTTGATACCGATAAACATGCGGCCTCGATCGGAGCCGGAGCCAAAGGGGTTCTGCATGGCAACAAGACCTATCTGTTGCAAAATGCTGACGGTCAGATTGACCATGCGCACTCGATTTCTGCCGGGCTCGATTATCCTGGGGTTGGTCCCGAGCATGCGCATCTGCACGAGATTGGTCGTGCCGAGTACGTATCGATTACCGATCAGGAAGCCCTGGATGCGTTCCAGCGCCTGACCCGGATTGAGGGGATTATCCCTGCACTTGAAAGTGCTCATGCGATCGCCCACACGTTGAAGTTGGCGCCGACCATGTCACCCGAGCAGATTATCGTTGTCTGTCTCTCTGGTCGTGGTGACAAGGATATTCATACGGTTGCGGATGCCATGGGCACGGTTCTCTAGGTTTTATCACCAGGAGATCCGAAGCACTTAATTTTACAGTCAGGCACCTGATGTCTGACGAATTATTCTAAAGGAACCAAATGAAATTTACCGAATTTGCTTTACCAGAACAGGTTCTCAAAGGCATCGAAAATGCCGGATTTGAGAAACTGACCCCGGTCCAGGAAGAATCAATTCCGCTGGCACTCTGGGGCAAGGACGTTGCCGCCCAGGCTCAGACCGGAACCGGCAAGACTGCGGCCTTTCTGATTTCGATCTTCTCTCGTCTGCTGGCAAGTGATCAACAGACCAGCAATAATCCCCGGGCTTTGATCATGGCCCCAACCCGCGAGCTGGTGGTGCAGATCTGCCATGATGCGGAAATTCTCGGACGGTATACCGGGCTACGGGTACAGGCGATTTTTGGCGGAATGGATTATGACAAACAACGTCAGTCGCTCAAAGACGGGGTCGATATTATTGTCGCGACTCCGGGTCGCTTGATCGATTATTTCAAACAACGCGTCTTTTCCATGCACCGGGTTGAAATGCTGGTGATTGATGAAGCCGACCGCATGTTTGACATGGGATTCATCAAAGACCTTCGGTATATTCTGCGGCAGCTCCCACCCTTCGAGAAACGGCAGACCATGCTCTTTTCGGCCACCCTGTCACCCCAGGTTATGGAGCTGGCCTACGAATTCATGAATATTGCCGAAAAGGTTTCGATCGAGCCGAAGCAGGTCGCTGCCGAAAAGGTCGAGCAGATTCTTTATCACGTTTCACGCAAAGAGAAATTTGCCCTGCTTCATGGCTTGTTGAAACGTGAAGAAAAGATCGAACGCATGCTCCTGTTCGTCAATACCAAAGCCGAAGGAGAACGCCTGGGAGCGTTACTTGAAGGAAACGGGTTTTCGTCGGGGGTCCTGACCGGGGATGTGCCGCAAAAAAAACGGATGCGGATTCTCGACCGGTTTAAACTGGGTGAGATTCGCTACCTGGTTGCGACAGATGTTGCCTCACGTGGTATCCATGTCGACAATGTCACTCATGTCGTCAACTATGACCTGCCACAGGATCGTGAAGATTATGTCCACCGGATCGGGCGGACAGCACGGGCCGGAGCCAGTGGTCAGGCAATCAGTTTCGCTGATGAGGAGAATATCTATCAGCTGGCCGAGATTGAGGATTATCTTGGCCACAAGATTCCCAGTACCATGCCGATTGATGAAGATTTCTGTTTCGATTACAAGCGGGTTGCCCGCAAAAAACGCACCTCGCAGCCAGAACGTAAAAAAGAGGGTGCCCCACGTCGCCGTCGTCCGCGTCGTCGCCCTGGTGGCAAACCGACATCATCAAAAAAAGGCTGATTACTGGTGAGGGTATTTGAGCTTTTCACAGACCGGACCTTTTTCAGATGTTGAAAAAAATTACGGCTCTGCTGGTTTTTTTGGGTCTGGCCTTTGTTCTGTTGCTGTTGACCACCACTGACAGTCATTTTGAAGTTCGTCATCGTGCGTTATTGTCGGGTTCTCAAAAACAGGTTTGGCAGGTACTGGCCAAGGTTGATGAATGGCCGTTGTGGTGGCCGGGAATCGAACAGGCCAAACTTCATGGGCCAATGCAGGTTGGCAGTGAAATTACCCTGCAAATGAAAGGACGACCAGACAGAACTCCGGCTCAGCTGACAGTTGTCAGACCGCCCCAAAGACTGGTTTGGGAGCGTCCCGGAGTTTTGAACAGCCGAGCCGGGACCCGCTTTATTCTTGAAGGGTCTCAGGGCCAGAGCTATCTGACGGTCGAGAACTATATTCGGGGTCCACAGGCATTTCTTGCACGAATTACCGGTAAAGATGCCTTTGATAAATACCAGCAACAAATATTGCAAAAACTGCAACTTTACCTGCGGACAAAGCAGACCCCTGCAGGAGAAAAGGATTGAAACCGGCCCTGCGCTTCGATTAGACTGCCGGTGAATTGTTGTTTAATTGATCTTGCCAATTTAAGGTTCTGACCTAACAGATTTTTGCCAGAGGATTTAATGAGCCGTATCGATCAGGTCTTTGCACAACTCAGCCAGGATGGACGTCCCGGGTTGATTCCGTTTATCACTGCGGGAGATCCCGATCTTGCAACCTGTGCCGAGTTGGTGCGCACCCTGGCCTCAGCCGGTGCCGACGTGGTGGAGCTGGGTTTCCCCTTTTCTGACCCCATGGCTGATGGTCCAACGATTCAGGCTGCTTCTGAACGCGCCCTGGCCGCTGGGACCAGTCTGGCGGGGGTTCTGCAAATGGTTGCCGAGATCCGCCAGGATTGTCAGGTGCCAATTGTGCTGATGGGTTACTTCAATCCGGTTTATCGCTACGGAATCGAGCGTTTCGCTGCTGATGCCGCAGCCAGCGGGGTTGACGGGCTGTTGCTGGTTGATCTTCCCCCCGAAGAGGCCGATGAGGTTCGCCCGGCGTTGAGTCAGGCCGGTATCGATATGATCACTCTGTTGGCTCCAACCACACCCTCTGCACGAATGAAAACTCTGGCCGCACAGGGGAGCGGTTATCTCTATTATGTCTCGATGACCGGGGTGACCGGGTCGCGTCGTCTTGAACCTGAAGAAATCCGCCAGGCCGTGACCGAGGTCCGACATTTAAGCCCTATCCCGGTCGGAGTCGGTTTCGGGATTACCACACCCGAAGATGCCGCAGCTGTTGGCCGCTATGCTGATGCGGTTGTAGTTGGCAGTGCCCTGGTCCAGATTATTGCTGAAAATGGTCACAGCGACAGCCTGCAACAGAAGGTGGCCGATTTTGTCGGTGCTCTGCGCCGGGGCCTTGAAAGCTGCGGTCAGTCCTGCCGGAAAACCGGATGCAGCTGAGAGTTCTCGGCAGCAGTGGCTCACGGGCTCCCGGCTTTCATGCCAGCAGTCTGTTGATTGATCAGCGGTTGCTGCTTGATGCCGGGACAGTCAGTATTGCGTTGAGCCTTGATGAACAGGCCTTGATTGATGATGTTTTATTGACCCATGCGCATCTTGATCATATGGTCGATCTGGCATTTCTGGCGGACAATATGCTGGGGATGCGTCAACAACCGATCCGGGTCTGGGGGCCGCAACCTGTTCTGGCGATGGTAGAAGAACACCTGCTGAACAATCGGGTCTGGCCTGATTTTACCCGGTTGCCGGATCAGGATCGACCGGTGTTGCAATATTGCCCTCTTCCGCTACAGGGGCCGGTCGAAATCGCTGGTGTAAAAATCAGTTGGGAGCAGACCAACCACCCGGTTTATACCGTCGGTTATCTGTTTGAAACTGCTGAAAATGCGTTTCTTTATTCAGGGGATACCTGTGATACCGAAGCGATCTGGAAACTTGGTCGGGAATGTGACAAATTACGCGGTGCCTTTATTGAAACCTCATTTCCGAACCGGTTGGAAACTCTGGCGATAAAGAGTGGCCACATGACACCGGCTATCCTTGAAAGGCAGCTGGCAAAACTGGACCGGAATGATATTCCGGTGTACATCTTTCATATGAAACAGCAGTATCTCGCTGAACTGCACGCGGAACTTCTACAAGTGCCCCATCCCTGTTTGACGGTTCTTCAGGGTGGCGAGACCTACGAGATCTGACATGTGTCCGCTTTGTTCCCGATTATCAGGGGACTTATTGGCGGAAGAGAGGTTGATTCATGGCTTGGTTTAAACGAAAAAAAGCGCCGGTTTCGGCAGTAGAAAAGAAAAAAGTTCAAATGCCCGAAGGGGTCTGGACCAAATGTAAAAACTGTCAGGAGATTATCTACGCCAAGGAAATAGTGCGGAATTTCAACGTTTGTCCCAAGTGCGATTATCATTTCCGCATCAGTGCCCGTGAGCGGATCGACCTGATTCTGGATGAAGGGTCTTTTGTCGAGATGGACGCCAAGGTGCGTTCAATCGATTTTCTCGAATTCAAGGATTCCAAAAAGTACAAGGACCGAATCCGCGATGCGATCAAAAAGGCAGGTGACGGTGACGCGGTCATCTGTGGCAGTGGAACCATCGATGATTTACCGGTAATTGTCGGTGTCTTTGACTTTTCCTTCATGGGCGGCAGCATGGGATCGGTCGTTGGCGAAAAGTTGACCCGGGCGATTGAAAAAGGCCTCGAAGTCAAGGCTCCGGTCCTGATCTTCAGTTCTTCAGGTGGGGCGCGTATGCAGGAAAGTATCCTGTCTCTGATGCAGATGGCAAAGACCAGTGCCGCTCTGGCTCGATTGAAAGCCGCAGGGATTCCCTTTATCTCAGTTTTGACCGATCCGACCACTGGTGGTGTGACCGCCAGCTTTGCCATGCTTGGCGATATCAATATGGCTGAGCCACGTGCCCTGATCGGTTTTGCCGGGCCACGGGTTATCGAGCAGACAATTCGTCAGACCCTGCCGGAGGGATTTCAGCGATCTGAATATCTGCTTGAGCATGGCATGGTCGACATGATTGTGCCACGCAACGAGATGAAGGAACGTTTGTCGCAGATTCTGCGAATCTTCACTAAAAGTTGATTCGGCATGGACTACTTGTCCAGCCTCGAATATCTCTACGCCTTACAGCATTTCGGGATCAAACTCGGGCTTGAGAACACCCGCAGGCTCCTGGAACGTCTTGGCAATCCACAACACCGGTTACGGATTGTGCATATTGCCGGAACCAATGGCAAGGGCTCGACTGCCGCTGCACTTGAACAGCTTTTGCGTGGGGCCGGACTGTGCACCGGGCTTTATACTTCGCCCCATCTGCACAGCTTTACCGAACGCATCCGGATTGACAATCAGCCGATTGCTGAGGCTGAGGTGATTGCCCTGACCGAGAATATTCGTCGCTGCGCTGCGGACCTTAATCCGACTTTTTTTGAATTTACGACGGCGATGGCACTGGCCATTTTTGCTCAGAAAGAGGTTGACTGGGTCATTCTTGAAACCGGTCTGGGGGGGCGTCTCGATTCAACCAACGTTGTTGATCCTGCGGTCTGCATTATTACATCGATAGCTCTGGACCATGCCGAACACCTGGGGAGCGATCTGATTCAGATTGCGGGTGAAAAGGCCGGGATTATCAAGACGGATGTGCCGCTGATTTGCGCACGCCAACAAGCGGAAGTTCAAGACCATCTTCAGCAGATTGCTGCCGAAAAAAATGCGCCTGTCTACCTGGCCGGACGTGATTTTTCCTGGAGTCTGCCCCCGGATGGTTTTGATTATCAGGGGGTGAAGCACTCTCTTGGACCGATTGAATCCGGGCTTGTCGGAACCTATCAGCGCGAAAATATTTCCCTGGCCCTGGCGGCAACCGAGCTGGTGCTTGAAGATCATTTTTCACCTGAGGTCAGCTGTCGCAGCCTGAATGATCTTCGCTGGCCGGGGCGTCTTGAGTGGTGCGGAAATATCTTGTTTGACGGGGCGCACAACCCTCATGCGGCCAAGGCGCTGGCAGACTATCTGAAAGAAGAAGGTCTGCAGGACCTTCTCTGGGTTGTTGGGGCCAAGGCGGATAAGGACGTAGCGGGGATCATGACTCCGTTGTTGCCGATGGTTTCCAGGGTTTTTGCAACACCCGTGACAGGCGAGGCTGCCAGCACACCGGGACTGTTACTTGCTGAAGCGGCCAAAGCAGAGGTTTTGGCCGAGGCCTTTACTTCGCCCGCAGAAGCGTTGCAGACAGCGCTGGCGGTGTGTCGTCCCGAGCAAAAAATCCTTGTTGCGGGCTCACTTCTGCTGGTCGGAGCCTTACGGCACACAGATCAAAATATTTCGGGAGTCCCTGTTTGACTATGCGTTCACTGTGGCTTGTTTTTCTTCTGCTGTTGTTGACAACCCCTCTTTTGGCTGCGGGCCTGCCCGGTGTCGAAGCGGATTCTCCGGTTGATATCGAAGCTGACCAGCTGACATTTGATCAGGTGACGGGGCGCTATCATGCTCAGGGCAATGTCCGCTTGACCCAGGGAACCCTGACGTTGAGTTGTGACCAGCTCTGGTGGAACCGTCAAACCGGTGAAGTTGAAGCCAGTGGTGATACCCGACTTTGGGATGCGGGAGAAAAGCTGAGTGGGCGGAAAATTACCTATAATTTGGGCCAGGGTACCGGGACCGTCGAAGATGGTGAAGTTTTTTGGCAGGAAAAATCGCTGCGTCTTTCAGGAGAGCGGATAGAGCGGCGGGGTCCCAAAACCTTTCGCCTCTATGATGGCCGGATAACGGTTTGTGACAGTGAACGTCCGGCCTGGTCGGTTGGTACCAGTCAGGCTGATGTCACCATTGGGCGCTATCTGACTGCACGGCATGCCCTGATTTATATCAAGGATATTCCGGCTTTCTATCTGCCCTATCTGGTGGTTCCGGTGAAGACGGAGCGGGAATCAGGTTTTTTGCTGCCAAGGCTGGGCTTTTCAGATACCCGAGGGACTGAATTTTCAACCGCCTGGTACCAGGTTCTGGGTCGTAATATGGATGCGACCTTCTACCTCGACCACCTCTCGAAACTTGGCACCGGGACCGGACTTGAATATCGGTACATTTTCGGTCGTCGCCAAAAGGGAAATTTTCGGGCCTATAATGTGTTCGTCCAGCAAGGGAGTCAGCAGCGGTCATTGGCCTGGCAACACATGGGGCAATTCAGTGATCACCTCCGAGCCGTGGTTGATGCCGAGTACGTCAACTCCCGAGACTACTACAAAGACTATTCAGAACTGGCGGGGGAATACAATAAACAAAAAACGATCACCAGTGTTTTTGTGAATCAACGTTGGGAAAAAGCCAGTCTGACCGCACAGTACAAAGCGATCAAAGATCTCGAATCGAGCAGTTCTCACCCCTGGCAGTCGGCACCTCTGGTCGATTTTTCCCTGGCTCCCCGCCGGATAAAATCCTTGCCCCTGTATGCCGGGCTGCAATCATCCTATATCCGTTTTTCTCCTGAAAGTGGCGCCAGCGGAGAACGGTTGATGGTTCGGCCCACACTCAGTTTGCACCGTTACCTGTTCAGTGGCATTGAGTTCAATTCAGAGTATGGTTACCGTTTGCGGCACTATTTACAGGCCGATAACGCGGCGGAAAAAACCTCGGGCAGAGAGGATTTCAGTGCCAGGCTCGCCAGCCGGATCTTTCGTGTTTATGGTGATTCACATCGCAGCTGGCTGCACAGTATCGAACCGGAAATTAGCTACACCTATGTCGAGGATGATCAGGACGCAGGTTTGCCGGATTTTGACCGTTTCGATCATAGTACCCCGGAGAACAAGCTGGGCTATTCTCTTGTCAGCCGATTCACAGGTAAATGGATTGATGCCGAAGGTGGCGAGACGCGGCGTGAGCTGGTGTGGATGAAGCTGTCACAGACCTATAATCTGCAGCGCCAGAACCATGAAACAAACCCGTTTTCTGATCTGCGCACCGAAGTGATTATGCATCCCACCAGTAAAAGTGCATTAACTCTTGATACCTACCTGGATCCGGATAGCGGGCGCTTTTTCGATACCCGGGTCGGTGGCCGTCTCCACGATGGCCATGGCAACAGTTTTGAGGGTGATTACCATACACGAGATGCTGTCGGGGGAAGTGCGCCAGTCAAGAATATTAATGCCAAACTGTCTACTGCACTGTTGAAACCGCTCTACCTGGGGTATGAGCAACGTTACGACCTTCAGGAATCGAAACGACTCGAACAGGTGATCGATCTGGATTTCAGGCTGCAGTGCTGGGGACTCAAAATTGCGCTGCGAGAACGAGAGGAAGAGCGTTCGATCATGTTTATTCTATCCCTTGGGGGGATCGGTGAAATTGGTGGATTGGGAACAAGCTACGGTGGTGGCTGATCGATATCGTAATCGGTGCGTTCCTGCTTGCTCCAGGTGATACAGAAGAGGGTTGACGCTGGCGGGGGAGCGTGCGAAGCTCGAAGCCGAATGGGGAGGCGTGGGTGGCTGAAGCGAAAGACCCGGGACTGCTGGTAAAAAAAATATTTCCCCTCTGGCTGGTGTTGATCATTCTGGTTATCCTCGGTTTTGCCCTGCTGGGTGACCGGGGGGTTTTTCGGACCCTGCAAACCTATCATCACAAGCAAG
>JAJRWH010000100.1 GCA_024276935.1 Deltaproteobacteria bacterium | reverse complement strand
GGGCCGGGTCGGGGCTGCTGCCGGTCCCGACGCCATCCGTCGAGCGCTGGCAAATCAGGCCTGGCATGAGCAAACCTCAGTTTATGATGTTGGCAACCTGCGCTCTGAGCAGAATGATCTCGAAGCCTTGCAGCGTGAACAGGCCGTATTGGTGGAAAAACTTCTGGTGCAGGGGCATTTCCCCCTGTTGCTGGGCGGCGGTCACGAAATCGCCTACGGCAGTTTTCTCGGATTGGTCCGCCATCTGATTTCCTCCGGTGAAGAAGGACCGGTCGGAATCATCAACTTTGATGCGCATTTCGATCTGCGCCGGGCTGATGCGCCCAATTCAGGCACGCCTTTTCTGCAAATGGCTGACGACTGTCAAAGCGAAGGGATCCCCTTTCATTATTGCTGTCTCGGGATCAGTGAACTGTCCAATACCAGGGCCCTTTTTGATCAGGCTGACCAGCTGGATGTTCGCTATCTGCTTGATGGTGAACTGAACAGCTGGCAGTTCCCGCAGGTTGAAAAGCTGTTGTCGGAAATTATCGCCCACTGCAAGGCCATTTACCTGAGTATTGACCTGGATGTGTTGCCCGCGGCAACGGCACCGGGGGTCAGTGCGCCAGCCGCCCGGGGTGTCGAACTACCCGTGCTGGAGCATCTGCTGGCCTTTATCCGAACTCAGACCCAGAAACGGTTACGTCTGGCCGATATTGCAGAATACAACCCTGACTACGATATTGATGGCCGTACCGCCAAGGTTGCAGCGCGGCTCTGTCATCAATTGATTCGTGGTGACTGAAGAGTGTGAGGACCGAACAGCGCCTGTCCACTTCAAGGGACGCATGAACCCATCCCTGGGGCTTGACTGTCGCCATCCGGGCGACAGACACCCTTGAAAAGGACAGGCACTGCTCAGAGCGAAAAAAAACAGGATTTTGAGAGTGGAGAAAACATGAATAAACGACTGGATAGCAAGCGCTTGATTCGCGCCGCGCGGGGCACAGAGTTAAGTGCCAAAAGCTGGCAGACCGAAGCGGCACTGCGCATGCTGATGAACAATCTTGATCCCGAGGTGGCCGAGCGGCCTGAAGAGCTGGTGGTCTACGGCGGTATTGGTCGCGCCGCACGTGACTGGGACTGTTACGACAAGATCATCAATGTTCTTACGCGGCTTGAAGAGGACGAATCGTTGCTGATTCAGTCGGGTAAACCGGTGGGGGTTTTCAAAACCCACGCCGATGCACCCCGGGTGCTGATTGCCAATTCCAACCTGGTGCCACACTGGGCGAACTGGGAGCACTTCAATCAGCTCGACCAGCAGGGGTTGATGATGTACGGCCAGATGACCGCCGGGTCCTGGGTTTACATTGGTTCACAAGGGATTGTGCAGGGGACTTATGAAACCTTTGTCGCCGTCGCCAAGCAGCATTTTGCGGGCGATGCCCGCGGGCGCTGGGTTCTGACCGGCGGACTGGGTGGTATGGGTGGTGCTCAACCGCTGGCGGCGACCATGGCCGGGTTCAACATTTTGGCCGTTGAGTGTGATGAATCACGGATCGACAAACGGATTGAATCGGGCTATCTGGATCACAAGGTCGATGACCTGGATGCTGCCCTGCAACTGATTGACGCTGCCTGTCGTGATCAGAAGGCGATCTCGTTCGGGCTGCTCGGCAACTGTGCCGAAATCCTGCCGCAACTGGTTAAGCGGGGCATTGTGCCTGATGTCTGTACCGATCAGACCAGTGCTCATGATCCGCTCAACGGGTATCTGCCTGCCGGTTGGAGTCTGGAGCAGGCGGTGCGTTTGCGGCAGGATGATCCGCAGCAGGTGGTTGAATCGGCCAAGGCATCCATGGTGCAACATGTTGAGGCGATGCTCGAACTGCAAAAACAGGGAGCCGCGACCTTTGATTACGGCAACAATATCCGTCAGGTTGCGCTGGATGAAGGGCTTGAGCGGGCCTTCGATTTCCCCGGTTTCGTCCCGGCTTATATCCGGCCCCTGTTTTGCGAAGGAATCGGTCCTTTTCGCTGGGTTGCCTTGTCAGGAGATCCTGAAGATATTTACAAGACCGACGCCAAAGTCAAAGAACTGATTCCCGATGATCCGCATCTGCATAACTGGCTCGATATGGCCAGAGAACGGATTCAGTTTCAGGGCCTGCCAGCACGTATCTGCTGGGTCGGGTTGAAGGATCGGGCACGACTTGGGCTGGCTTTCAATCAGATGGTCGCCGACGGTGAGCTGAAGGCCCCGGTGGTGATCGGGCGGGATCATCTTGATTCCGGTTCGGTGGCCAGCCCCAATCGTGAAACCGAAGCGATGGCCGATGGTTCCGATGCCATCTCCGACTGGCCGCTACTCAATGCTCTGCTCTCAACTTCGGGTGGCGCCACCTGGGTCAGTCTGCATCATGGTGGTGGCGTCGGCATGGGTTTCAGTCAGCATGCCGGGATCGTAATCGTTGCAGATGGTACCGAGGCTGCGGCCCGTCGTTTGTCTCGTGTGTTGTGGAATGACCCGGCAACGGGTGTCATGCGGCATGCTGATGCCGGATATGAAGTTGCTATCGATTGTGCCAAAGAGCAGGGGCTTGATCTGCCGATGTTGGAAGATTGATGGATATTCGTAGCTAAAAGGACTCGGACTCCCCACGGCAAGGGACGCATGAACCCGTCCCTGGGGCTTGACTGTCGCCATCCGGGGACAGACACCCTTGCCGTGGGGAGCCCGAGTTCAGTGAACAGAAAGTTCTTATCCCGCTTTTCCTTTTTGCGAAAGAATAAGGGTAATCCTATGTATAAACTTATTTTGAAACCAGGCCAGCTCAGCCTGAAGCAGCTGCGCCGGGTGATGGCCGAGCCGGTTCAATTGAGCCTCGACCCTGAGTGTCTGGACCGGATTGAAGCCTCAACCGCCACCGTGCGCGAGGTCATCGCCCAGGGACGAACAGTTTACGGGGTCAATACCGGTTTTGGTCTGCTGGCCAATACGCGGATTCCCGATGAAGAGCTCAAGCAACTCCAGAGTTCGATTGTTCTTTCACATGCCGCCGGAGTGGGTGAGCTGATGCGGGAATCGACCGTTCGTTTGTTGATGGTGCTCAAGATCAACAGTTTGGCGCGTGGCTATTCGGGTATTCGCCTGCAGGTCATCGAAGCCCTGATCCGCTTGCTGAACGCTGAAGTTTATCCCTGTATCCCGCAGAAAGGTTCGGTTGGTGCTTCGGGGGATCTGGCTCCGCTGGCCCATATGAGTACGGTGTTGCTCGGCGAAGGCGAGGTGCTTCATCGTGGTGAACGGTTATCCGGCCATAAAGGCCTTGAAATCGCCGGGCTGAAACCCTGTGAACTGGGTCCCAAGGAAGGGCTGGCGCTGCTTAACGGCACCCAGGCCTCGACTGCCTTTGCCCTCGAAGGTCTTTTTGCCGCCGAAGACCTGTTTGCTGCGGCAATTGTTGCCGGTAGCCTCAGTGTTGAAGCGGCCCTTGGCAGTCGCAGCCCCTTTGATGAACGCATCCACCAGGTCAGTGGTCACCAGAGTCGGATCGACACCGCTGGCGCCTATCGCCATCTGCTCGATCACAGTCAGATTGAAGACTCGCATCGGGCCTGTGAATCGGTGCAGGATCCCTATTCTCTGCGCTGTCAGCCGCAGGTGATGGGGGCCTGTCTTGAACAGCTGCGCCACGCGGCAAAGGTGCTGCAAACCGAGGCCAACGCGGTTTCAGATAATCCGCTGGTCTTTGTCGAACAGAACGATATCCTCTCTGGCGGAAACTTTCATGCCGAACCGGTGGCGATGGCGGCTGACAATATGGCGCTGGCGATTGCTGAAATTGGTTCTCTGGCCGAACGGCGTATTGCATTGTTGATCGACAGCAATCTGAGCAAACTGCCGCCTTTTCTGGTTGAAAAGGGCGGGTTGAACTCCGGCTTCATGATCGCCCAGGTTACCGCCGCCGCTCTGGCCAGCGAGAACAAATCCTGCGCTCATCCGGCTTCGGTCGACAGCCTGCCCACCTCGGCCAATCAGGAAGATCACGTGTCGATGGCGACCTTCGCCGCTCGCAGGCTGGCCGAAATGGCGGACAATACCGCCGGAATTCTGGCGATTGAACTGCTTGCTGCCTGTCAGGGTGTCGATTTTCGTCAGCCGCTCAAAACCTCGGCACTGCTGGAACAGGCTAAACAGCTGTTGCGTGATCAGGTGCCCTTTTATGATCAGGATCGTTACTTTGCCCCTGATATCGAGAAGGCAAAACAACTCGTCAAGTCAGGCGATCTCAGTCAGTTTCTCCCTGAGGGATTGTTGTCATAAAATTGAATAGGAGCAGGATGACTGTTTGACATGAAAATATCTTCAAGGCTTGAAATTATCAGCTATTGTCTTTAACCTTCAGCAATTATTTAATCTGTTTTTGCGAGGGAAAGGAAGATTGCATCATGTCACAAGCACTTCAGTTTACCGTTGGCGGTCTGTTGAAAGACACGGCCCGGCGCTTCCCCACCAACGACGCGCTGGTTTATCCTGATCTGGATTTGCGCCTTAATTATCAACAGTTTGACCAGCTGACGGATCGGGTGGCCAAGGGGCTGTTCCACCTCGGTATCCGTAAAGGTGATCACGTTTCGATCTGGGCCAATAATGTTCCCGAATGGGTGGTTCTGCAATTTGCTACGGCCAAGATTGGTGCGGTGCTGGTGACGGTCAATACCAGTTACAAGTCGGCTGAACTTGAATATGTCCTGCGTCAGTCCGATTCAACGACTCTGTTTCTGGTTCAGGGATTCAAGGATACCGACTACGTTGAAAGCCTCTATTCGGTTATCCCTGAATTGAAACGGGCCACTGCGGGTGATTTTCATTGTGAATCCCTGCCCTTTTTGAAGAACGTCGTCTTTCTCGGAGATGACCATCACGAAGGGATGCTCAACTATTCTGAACTGGAAAAATTCGGTGCGGATATCAGTGATGAAATCCTGCTTGAGCTGCAAAAGGATCTGCACCCCGAAGATGTGATCAATATGCAGTACACCTCAGGGACCACCGGTTTTCCCAAGGGCGTGATGCTGACCCACTTCAATATTGTCAATAATGGTTACAACATCGGCAAGTGCATGGAGTTTACGGGTCAGGATCGGCTGTGTATCCCGGTGCCATTCTTTCACTGCTTCGGCTGCGTGTTGGGGGTGCTGGCCTGCGTGACGCACGGCGCAACCATGGTGCCGGTTGAAACCTTTGAGCCTGAAGCGGTGCTGCGGACTGTCGAAGCTGAAAAATGTACCGCCCTGCACGGGGTGCCGACCATGTTTATTGCCGAGCTTGAGCATCAGAATTTCAAAAAATACGACCTTTCGACCCTGCGTACCGGGATTATGGCCGGTTCACCCTGCCCGATTGAGGTGATGAAGCAGGTCATCAGCGATATGAACTGCACCGAGATCACCATTGCCTATGGCCAGACCGAGGCCTCACCGGTCATCACCCAGACCCGGACTCATGATGAAATTGATTTGCGCGTTTCAAGTGTTGGCCGAGCCTTGCCCGATGTCGAAGTGAAAATTGTCGATGTTGACTCGGGTGAAGTCTTGCCAGCAGGCCAGCAGGGTGAGCTCTGTACTCGTGGTTACCTGGTGATGAAGGGGTATTACAAACTGCCCGAAGAAACCGCCCAGGCAATCGATGATGAGGGGTGGCTGCACACCGGTGACCTGGCGGTGATGAATCAAGATGGTTACAGTCACATCACTGGTCGAATCAAGAACATGATTATTCGCGGTGGTGAAAATATCTATCCGCGTGAAATCGAAGAGTTTCTTTACACCCACCCCAAGGTTTCAGATGTACAGGTCTTTGGGGTGCCAGATAAAAAATATGGCGAGCGGGTGATGGCTGCCATCAAATTGCGCGAAGGGGTGCAATGTACGAGCGAAGAGATCCGCGAGTTCTGTCACAACCGGATCGCCAATCACAAGATTCCGCATTACGTCAAATTTATCGACGACTATCCGATGACTGCCAGCGGCAAAATCCAGATTTACAAACTGCGTGAGATGGCGATTGCTGAATATGGGCTTGAAGAAGCGGCGACTGTCGCAACGGCTTGATCAACGGGGGAGGGCTGACGCCTTCCCCTTTTTATTTATTGCGTGGTGAGCCACAAGACCAGCAGGCATCGAACTGGCCTTCCAATTGTTCTTTGCAGACCGGGCAAATCCAGTTGGCCGAGGCCAGATCCTGTTTGGCCAGCCAGTGTCCGAGCAATGTCTTCGCCCGTGGATAGACCTCGTCATCAATCACCCAGAGCTCGGGATAGCATTCAGTAAACGGAATCTCGCCCAGTGCCGAGAAAAGCTGTTCATTGCGCAGCAGGCAGTCAACCCCTTCATTATTCAGTAACTCTTTAAACATGGCCGCCAAAGGCCGGTCCCAGAGGCTGAAGATATGTAGTTTTTTCATGCCTCAAGTATAACAGTCTTGCCGGTTGGGTAAGAAAACCGGTTTCGTCTGATGTGGCCTGGTGAGCATGGGCCCCAAAAAAAATCTGGAATTCTTTTTAGGCACAAGGGTATTCTGTTGCTATCCACCTCTCCCACGTGACTGAGCCCCTGAAAAAACCGTTCTGGCAGGTAAGTATGAGATATTTCATTGTCGGGAGTATTTCTTTTACTGTTGGTGCTGTTGTTCTGTGTCTGTTTGCGACAGCACAAAAGATGTCAATCGGGGCTCCGCTGGTTTTGCAGGGATATTACGTGCCCTTTTTTTTTCGGTGGAGCCAGTGGTGCTTTTATCGGGCTTGGGTACTTACGGTTAGTCTGGGCAAAAAGAGAGTTGGAAGCAATACACAGTGAACTTGAAATCAAGGTTGAAGAACGCACCCTGGAACTGGCGCAGGCAAATCAGCACCTGAGAGAAGAGATGAAAGGTCGCGAGCAGGCACAGAACGAACAGAAAAAACTGATATCAGAACTTGAAGTTGCCTTGGCTGAAGTCAAACAATTATCCGGGTTCATGCCGATTTGTGCCAAGTGCAAAAGTATCCGCGATGATAAAGGCTATTGGAACCGGATTGAAAAATATATTGAAAATCATTCCGACGCGGTTTTCAGCCACGGGCTCTGTCCTGAGTGTGAAGAAGAGCTCTACAGCGACCAGCGATGGTACCGAAAAAAAGAGCAGGATGAATCTTGATATGTCTTTTGTTCCTTGCGGATTGAAGTTCACTCCTTCTGCTTAGATTCTTCAGCCGTTCTGCAACTCTGTTTTCAGGAGTATTACTGTGGAGATAGACTGGAATACAACCTATGCTGCAATCTGGCGCCAGCGTAAAGAAGTCTTAAGGCCGGTCCGCTGTCTTGATCCGATCCAGTTGTCTCAGCTGATCGGTATCGATAAACAGAAACAGGAGCTTGTCCGGAACACCCGGCGTTTTCTTGCCGGACAGCCTGCCAATAATGCCCTGCTGTGGGGAGCGCGCGGAACGGGTAAATCTTCGCTGATCAAGGCTGTTTTCAACGCGTATGCCGCAGAGAATCTTAGAATCATAGAAGTCGACAAAGACGACCTGATTTATCTGCCTGATATTGTTGATTCGGTACGCGAACTACCGCAGAAATTCCTGATTTTCTGCGATGACCTTTCTTTTGATCTGCATGAGAAAACCTTCAAACACCTGAAAAGTGTCCTGGAAGGTTCTATCGAAATTGCCCCCGACAACATCCTGATCTATGCAACCTCAAACCGGCGCCATCTGCTGCCAGAAAAAATGGTCGACAATATAGGGACAAAAGTTGTTAACAATGAAATCCATTATACGGATGCCGTAGAAGAGCAAATTTCTCTTTCTGACAGGTTCGGGCTCTGGTTATCGTTTTATACCGGCAGCATGGAGACCTATCTGGCCATTGTAGACAGTTTTTTTGTCGATTATGCTGGCAACAGAGAAGACCTGCATGAAGCCGCCCGGTTGTTTGCGGCATCTCGCGCCACAAAAAGTGGCCGCACCGCACGTCAGTTTTACAATTATTTTGTAAATTCCCGGGAGACGGCTTGAGGGGCTGGTCTTTCTTTTTTCCTCAGGATAAAGGCCTGGATAACTGTCGTAAAGCTGGCGACACAGCGACCTCAGCCATTGAACGACAGTGGTAACGGCGGTCTTGATGGTTGGTTTGATGCTGAAATTCTTTTTCTACCAGTTGATAATAGCCCTTATTCAGTCTATAGTATTGATATATTGCAAATTAAAGACTAAAAAGAGGCTGTTATGGATTATAAGGTTATGACCGATGGAGCAATAGCCGAAGAACTGGGAGCACGGTTCAAAAAGCTTCGACTGCGCAAAAATATTACCCAGGCAGCGATTGCAGAAAGAACCTTGTTGTCACTCAATGCCATTAAGGCACTGGAGGCCGGTAAGGGAAAGCTGAGCACGATGATTGCCGTTCTGCGGGAACTTGATGCCTTGGATAGTTTGGATAACTTTTTGCCTGACCCGGGCGTTAGTCCTTTACAACTTGCAAAAATGCAGGGCCGCCAAAGACAGAGGGCCAGCAGAAAGGCTGCCAAGAAAAGGGAGAATCCTGAATGGTAGAACGGGTTAATACCGCCTATGTGAAGATCTGGGGCCAAGTGGTTGGTGCGGTCTCCTGGCAGGGGTCGGTCAGAGATGGCCATGCAACCTTCGAGTATGACCCGGCTTTTTTACGCGCAGGTCTTGATCTCTCTCCGATACATATGCCGGTTGAGAATGGTGGCCAGCTGTACGAGTTTCGGGCCCGTAACTTCGATTTGAATCTCGATACCTTCAGGGGGCTCCCCGGGCTTCTGGCAGACAGTCTGCCCGACAAGTTCGGCAACCGGGTTGTCGATGCCTGGCTCGCTCGCCAGGGACGGGATGCCAGCAGCTTTTCTCCCGTTGAGCGTCTTTGCTATACAGGTCGGAGGGGAATGGGGGCTCTGGAATATGCTCCAACGCTCAACAAGAATTTGGACGCCTCGGTGCCCATTGAAATCACTCAGCTTGTATCTCTGGCCCGGGATATTATCACCCGGCAGGGGGATTTGAGCGTCTCGCTTGCAGACTCAGATCAGGACACCGATGCCCTGCTGGAAATCTTGCGCGTCGGGACTTCCGCCGGTGGAGCTCGCGCAAAAGCGGTTGTCGCTATGAATGCTGATGGCCATCTTCTTTCCGGACAGACAAGGGTACCTGCCGGGTATGAACATTGGCTGCTGAAATTCGATGGAGCTGGCGATCTGGAACTGGGAAAAGCTGAAGGCTATGGCCGAATCGAATATGCCTACTACTTGATGGCCAAAGAAGCCGGTATCGAGATGAGCGAGTGCCGACTTCTGGAGGAGGGGGGCAGGGCACACTTTATGACCAGGCGGTTCGATCGTGACGGTGATCAGAAAATCCATCTGCAGTCTCTGTGCGGGATTGCGCATTATGATTACAACCAGCCCGGCGTATATGGATATGAGCAGGCCTTTGCCGTAATGCGTAAACTTGGTTTGTCCAAGTTGGAAGCGGTTCAACAGTTCCGGCGTATGGTTTTCAATGTCGTTGCACGCAACCAGGACGACCACACCAAAAATATTGCTTTTCTGATGGACCGGTCCGGTAACTGGTTCCTGTCACCGGCATTCGACGTGACTTACTCACATAACCCGGGCGGGGATTGGACCAGCAGCCATCAGATGACCATCAACGGCAAGCGGGATGGTTTTGTATCTGCCGATTTTGACCAGGTGGGAAAATCAATAGGAATCAAGAGGCCGCTTGAGATTGTTGAAGAGGTCATAGACGTTGTCAATCGTTGGACTTCTTTTGCCAGTGAAGCCGGGGTTCGTGATCAGCAGGCCGAATCAATCGGTCGTTCCCATCGGCTGGTTTTTTAAGGGAACCCCGAACGGGACTTGACTCATGATCAGGCTGAAGAAGAGTTTTTCGGTCCGGGCATGTGAGGCACGCGATTAGGTACTGGATTTATGAACTAAAACAGTTATACTCAGGTTATCATAAACCTGAGTATAACTGTCTTTGAGGCTATGAAATGGATAGACTATCTCTTGAAACACAGACCCTTTTTGCCGAACTCCAGGAGCAATTGACGGCTCTTGAAGCGCAGCGATCGATCGGTAGTATTCCAGGTGGTTTCACTACGAAGAACGTCAAAGGTGAGATATATTACTATTTTCAGTATTCTTCCCCGGGAAGCCAAAGGCAACAGGTGTACGTTGGCAAGGAAAGTCCTGCCTTGAAGAGACTTGTTGAGCAGCACCGGGAGGAAAAGATCATCTTTCAGGCCGACCAGCGAAGTATTCAGCGGCTTTGCGCACAACTGCAGGCGGGTGGTGCTGCTGTAGCAACTCATACTCACCATAGGGTTCTGCAATCTCTTGCCGATGCAGGTGTTTTTCGAATGGGAGGCGTTCTGGTAGGCACCCATGCTTTTATGGCAATGGGCAATCTCCTCGGTTGTCGTTGGGAGTCTACAGGGACTCAGACTCAGGATGTCGATATAGCCGTAGATCGAAACCTTGCGTTGGCTCTGCCAGATGTTCCAGGTGCCGATGTCCCGGGTGCACTGGAGCGTTTGAAAATGGGTTTCTTCCCGGTACCCGAGCTTGACTCCCGATCTCCCTCTACATCCTACAAGGTTCGCAACAATCCTTTGCGGGTTGATGTTTTGACTCCGGCAAAGAGGAGGGATGAGGAATATAGGGCCGTTCAGATTCCTAAGTTTCATGCGGCCGCACAAGCACTCAGATACCTCGACTACCTGATTGAAGGTCCGCTGCAAGTTGCCCTGATTTCCGGCAAGGGAGGAGTTTTGGCGAATATCCCCGATCCAGCTCGGTATGCCTACCATAAATTGATCGTAATGCAGGAGCGACCAGCGACAGAACATGTGAAGCGGAACAAGGATCTACGGCAGGCTTCTTTGTTGATTAACCTTTTGGCCGCTGAGCGTCCTGGTGATCTTCAGATTGCGTGGGATGCTCTGGTTGGGCGAGGCGAACCTTGGGAGAAGAAGGTTGCCAAGGGATATAAGGAGATGCAGAAGCTTTTTCCAGAAACTCCGGATCTTGATTATCTTTAAGTATTTCATTCGTCAATATTTTAATGATAATTTATGTCCACAGGGAAACGAGCGAACGCGAGTAGGGAGAGCGCGCCAACGGCAGTGTTAGGCTCTCTCGTTACCTCAGCGGTAAGCTTGCCAGGCAACACAAACTAAAGAGCCCAACCATTGCTGGTTGGGCTCTTTATGTTTGTGTGGTACCGAAGGCCGGAATCGAACCGGCACGCCCAGAAGGCATCGGTTTTTGAGACCGACGTGTCTACCAATTCCACCACTTCGGCACGAGCAGGTCGATTATAGGCAGAAGTTCGCGGATGTCAAGTCTGCAGTGCGTTGTTTATAGAGTTGATGGATTTTTTTCCAGAGAGAACCGCGCGCAACAGGCTGGTTGTTTATGGTGGCAACCGGCAGTAGTTCGATCATTGAGTTGCTCAGCCAGATTTCATCTGCGGTTGCAAGCTTTTCAAATGGCAGAGCCTCTTCCATAATCTGAAGCCCGAACTCTATTGCAGCCGAAATCAGCTGGCGGCGGGTAATTCCGGCCAGAACCAGTTTGCCGATGGGTGGGGTGTAGAGTTGTTCACCAAACAGGGCAAAGATATTGCTGCTGCTGCCTTCAATGACCAGACCCTGATCAATAAACAGTGCTTCGCGTGCCTGATGGCGCTGCGCAAAGTCGGCGGCATACAGGCAGTCTGCGTGATTGCCGCGTTTCATCTGCGGCAGGTGGTCAACAGGGTTGCTGCGGTGGTTGGGGGCAAGAACACAGTTTGTGCCCAGCTCACGGTCAGCCAGGGTGAGTGGGGTTGCCGCTGTTGCGGTCAGGGCAAACCAGTGGTCTTCACTTGCTGCCAGGGAAAATTCTTGCGAGCTACCGCGACTCAAAGTCAGGCGCAGGCGTGAAACATCCTGTTTGAGGGCTGCGGATATCTGGGATAACGTGTTTTCAATTTTTGTCCGCTCACACGGGAACTCAAGCAACCGGGCAGAAAGACAGAGCCGGTCGAGGTGCTCTTTGGCGAGCAGAATCTGGTTCTTTTCAGCCCGCATGGTTTCGAACAGGGTGTCCCCGTAGAGCAGACCGCGATCAAGCAGGGAGACCGATTTATCTTCATGGGGGATGAAGTGTCCGTTGAAATTAATCAGAATCTGCGACATCGCATAAAACCCTTTTTAAGGCCTCCCCCTTGGCCAGACACTCCTGCCATTCACGTTGCGGGTCCGAGTCGGCGACGATTCCGGCTCCCACCTGGTAACTCAGGTGGTCGCCAACACGTTGAAAGCTGCGGATCAGGATATTCAGATCCATATCGCCGCCTGCGGAAATATATCCGGCACTGCCAGTATAACTGCCCCGACCAACCGGTTCCAGTTCGTCGATGATTTCCATGCAACGTTTCTTGGGCACACCGGTAATGGTGCCCCCGGGAAAGGTGGCTTGCAGCAGGTCGAAAGGATTCAGGTCGGCTTTCAGGGTTCCGCTGACGTTGGAGACGATATGGGTGACGTGCGCGTAGCGTTCCAGCACCATCAGCTCATCAACCCTGACCGAGCCTGCACGGCAGACCTTGCCGAGATCGTTGCGTTCCAGGTCGAGCAGCATAATATGTTCGGCCCGCTCTTTGGGATGTGCCAGAAGTTCTGCGGCCAGATGCTGATCTTCGGCGGGGCTGTCTCCCCGTGGTCGGGTCCCGGCAATCGGTCGGGTTTCGGCCAGATTGCCACGCAATGAAACCAGTCTCTCCGGCGAACTGGAGATGATTGAAAAATCCTTCCACTGTAAAAAGCAGGCAAAAGGCGAGGGGTTCTGCTGGCGTAACCGTCGATAAAGCTCTGAAGAATCTCCTTGCAGGCGACCATCGAAACGACAGCTGAGATTGGCCTGATAAATATCACCGGCAGCGATGTATTCACGCGCCTGTTCAACCATCGCCATAAAAACCTGTGATGCGATCAGAGGTCGGGGAGGCTGTTGCAACCTAAGTTGTTTTGCAGGTAGAGCCCTGCGTTGTCCAGCGACAATCTGCTGCGCCAGAACCTTGAGATCGACATCCTGTTCCAGACAGGCCAGGGTCAATCGCTGGTGCTGGTAATCATAGACGGCGCTCAGGTCGACCCAGTCAAGGCGCAGTTGCGGGATCGGCAGATCCCGGTCGGCTATTTGTGGCAGGGTTTCAATCTGGTGTGAGAGGTCATAGCCGAAAAAACCGAAGAAACCACCGGGAAAAGGCGTGTCAACGGGTTGGGTTACCGCACGGTTTCGCCAAACTTCGGCCAGATGAGATAACGGATTTTCATCAAGGTGCTGTTGCTGGTTGTTCTTGTGGTATTTCAGCTGGCCCTGTTCAAGAGACCAGGAATCAACAATCCGTAGCGGAACAATACTGAAACGTCCGGTCCTGGGTTGAGGATTAAGGCTTTCGAGAAAACCGGGTCCTGCCGGAAAAAACTGCTGCTGGCAAAGGAGGGGATCAAAGGATTCTAGTGGAACAGTGAAGGTTGTCGGAGTCATGGGCCAGCACAATTGTGGGAATCAAGAAGGATGGATATTTGTCTCTGAACAAAAAAGAGGTCGGCGAAAAACTCGCCAACCTCTTGATTTTCTGGTGGAGCTACGCGGGATCGAACCGCGGACCTCTTGAATGCCATTCAAGCGCTCTCCCAACTGAGCTACAGCCCCGAACAAGTGGAGCGATTTATAGCAAAGGCACTTGCGGCTGTCAACAGAGAAATATCCTGTCGGGAAATGCTTTTACGGAAATATTGACTAAGGTGAATTGTCTGATGAGCCGATAAGAAGAAGGACGTCAGGGAGGACAGGGGATATGAAAAAAACTTTTATTGAAAGCTATGGAAATCCTCATGTTCGCAACAGAACCAAAATCCTTTGGCGGCGCCTGCTGGTTGATATCCTGCCGACTATTTTTATCCTGATGCTGATGGCCTGTGCGATGCTGTTGGTTGCCAGATATATTGAAACATCTCACTTCAGACCATTGGTCAGCAATGGTTACGAATCCCGGGCATTTTTCGTTTACGTCCCCAGGTAAATCCTGGAGAGAATGAATCTCCTTGAAAAAGCCGCTTCTCAGAAGCAGAATAACGCGTGGCCAGTTGTGTTTCGGCGTGCTAAAATCGCCTGACGTTGACGGCTTTTGCCTTTTTGAGGATAGGTTGATGGGATCTGATATTCAGGATTTATTACGCGGTTTGCCCGCAGTTGATCGGGTGTTGCTGGCAGTGAGTGCTTTGACGCAGGCAGATCTGCCGCATGATCTGGTAACGGCTGAAATTCAGCGGCAGATCGCTGAGCTGCGTAAGGGATTGTTGAGTGGAGAACTGACGGTTGTTCCTGCTCTCGATACCCTTGCCCGTTCTGTGCTTGATCATCTGCATCAGGCCAGTCACCCGTCATTGAAACGGGTGATCAATGCCAGCGGTATCTTGCTGCACACTAACCTGGGGCGGGCCCCTCTGGCAACGGAGGCCCTGGAGCAGATTCAGCAGGTGGCTGCCGGGTACAGCAATCTGGAAATCGATCTGGAAACGGGGCGTCGCGGGTCACGTCACGATCATATTGAAGAGATTCTTTGCCGTTTGACCGGTGCCGAGGCCGCGATGGTGGTCAACAATAACGCCGGAGCGGTGTTGCTGGCATTAACCGCCCTGGCCAGAGGTAAAGAGGCGATTGTTTCGCGCGGTGAACTGGTTGAAATTGGTGGTTCTTTTCGTATTCCCGAGGTGATGGAAGCAGGCGGTGTTGTTCTGCGCGAGATTGGCAGTTCCAACCGGACCCATCTGCGTGATTATCAGCAGGCAATCGGGCCGCAAACGGGCTTGCTGCTCAAGGTTCATACCAGCAATTACCGGATTATTGGTTTTACCAGCAGTGTAACGGCTGCAGAACTGGTTGCCCTGGCTCAAGAAAAGAATCTGCCGTTACTGGAAGATCTTGGCAGTGGATTGCTCAGGCCTTTACCGAACGCGGCATTGCCGGAAGAGCCGACCATTGCCGAGGTTGTTGCCAGCGGTGTTGATCTACTGACCTGTAGTGGCGACAAATTACTGGGTGGCCCACAGGCCGGATTGATTTTCGGGCGTCGTGAACTGGTCGAAAAGCTGCGTCGCCATCCTCTGGCCCGGGCATTGCGGACCGATAAACTTTCGTTGGCCGCCCTTGATGCCACCTTACGGCTTTACCAGCAGGGTGACGATCTCAAAATCCCTCTGTTGAGATTTCTGGCCCGCAGTCAGCAGGAACTTGTTGAGCGCAGCCGTGCTCTTGCTGCTTGTCTTGACGTGCCCGGGGTGCAGGTCGAAATCGTTGAGGATGCGGCCATGATGGGTGGCGGAGCAATGCCCGAATTACAGATTCCGGGGCCTGCTCTGGCCTTGCATGTTGAGACCTTGTCGCTGGATCGTCTGGCCGCAGCCTTGCGAACTGCCGAGCCGTCTGTTGTTGCCCGGATTCATAACGACAGATTGTTACTCAATTTGCGGACCGTCGAGCCCGCCGAAGATTCCTTGATTGCTGAGCTGGTCAAAAAATCCTTCCAGGTAGCGATTGCGAGTGAAAAAAGATGAAAAACCACCCTTTGCGACCGGTGATTATTGGTACTGCCGGGCATGTTGACCATGGCAAAACCACATTGATTCAGGCTCTGACCGGGGTTGATACCGATCGTTTGAAACAGGAAAAAGAACGGGGGATTTCAATCGAGCTCGGTTTTGCTCCGCTCCAGCTGCCGGATGGACGACCGGCCGGAGTGGTCGATGTGCCAGGCCACGAAAAGTTTATCCCCCAGATGTTGGCCGGAGCAGCCAGTATCGACCTGGTTTTGCTGGTAGTGGATGCGGGCGAGGGGGTGATGCCGCAGACTCTGGAGCATCTGCAAATTCTTCAGCTGTTGGAAATCAGGCGTGGAATTCTGGTGATCAACAAAACAGATCTGGTCGAAGATGACTGGCTCGATATTGTCGAAGAAGAGATTCGCGAGCAGGTGGCCGGAACTTTTCTGGCCGAAGCTCCCTGTTGTCGGGTTTCGGCACGTAATAAGCTGGGGCTGGAAAATTTGCTGAATCTGTTGGCAGAGACCGCAGCATGTTTGCCGGACCGCGACAGTGCGGGGCCGGTCCGGCTGCCGGTTGATCGCTGCTTCAGTATCAGTGGTTTTGGCACTGTGGTGACCGGAACCCTGGTGTCGGGGACGGTCAGAACGGGCGAACGGCTGGAGATTTTACCTCTGGGCAAGCAGGCCCGGGTCCGGGAACTGCAGGTGCATGGTCAGCGGGTTGAAGAAGCCGCTGCCGGGCAGCGACTGGCGATCAATCTGGCGGGAGCCGAGCGGGGCTGGTTCAGCAGTGGTGCGCTGGTTGCCAGCCCCCATCGTTTTGCGGTGAGTGAGCGGCTTGATGTTCGCCTGCAGCTGCTGGCTGAAGCTCCCAGGGCTCTCAAGTTTCGTGATCCGGTCCATATTCATCTGGGAACGGCCCGAGCGGTCGGTCGGGTTGTCTTGCTGGAAACCGACAGTCTGGAGCCGGGTGAAAGCACCCTGGCCCAGATTGTTCTGGATCGCCCTTTGGCGGCCTGGCGGGGGGATCCTTTTGTGATTCGCAGTTATTCGCCGGTGACAACTATTGGAGGCGGGCGGATTCTCGACGTTGCTGCGTCAAAGCATCGCCGCTTTCGTCCCGAGGTGTTGCAGCGTATCCAGCAACTGGAGTCAGGGAGTTCGGGTGCTGTCCTGCATGCCGTAGAAACCTTGCAGGCGGCCCGGCTGCGCGATCTGGAGAAGCTGACCGGGTTGTCGCGTGATCTTCTACAGCAGAATCTGGCAGAGTTGACCGCAGAGGGTGAACTTTGCCAATTGGGAGAACAGTGGGTCGAAAGACACCTGTGTCAGGCCTGGGTTGACCATCTGGTTGAACGTTGCGCCGAGCTGTTGGCAGAGAATCCGCTGGCCCACGGTATTGCCCGCGCAACATTGAAAGAAAGTTTGCCCAAGGCATTGACTCTGCGCAGTTTTGATCTGTTGCTCGATAAATTATATGCCGAGGGCCGCCTGCAACGTCGGGGGGATCTGCTGGCCATGCCCGACTGGCAACCTCAGGTCAGTGACAGGCAGAACAAAATTCTGCGCCAGCTTGAACAGCACTTTGAACAGCAGGGTTTGCAGGTTGCCAATCAGAACCAGGTACTTGAAGATTTGCAGCTTGGCGCACTTGACGCCGACCCTTTGCTGGCCTATCTGATTGGTGCCGGCGCACTGGTGCGACTGAATAGTGAGCACTTGTTGGCCAAATCGGCTTATCAGCAGGCTCTGACCTGTTTGAGAAATCACTTTGCCGGGGCAGACGAACTGACTCTGGCTCAGTATCGGGACCTGATTGCCGGGGGACGCAAGCTGGCTCAGGCTCTGCTTGAGTATTTTGATGCCGCCAAGTTTACCCGTCGCCAGGGTGATTACCGGGTCGTCTGGAACCTTCCTCTCAAGGAGTAGCCTTGGAGCTTTGAGACAAAAAATCCTTGGCAGTTGGTCGTCAATGTGACAGCATGCGCTGCGTGAATTGAAAGCGAGGAAAAATGAGTGACAAAAAGGTCCGCCTGACCAGTCTGTCGCGCAGCTCTGGTTGAGCTGCCAAGATTGGTCCTGAGGCCCTGGCCCAGGTGCTGGGTCAGATTCCACATTTTGATGATCCCCGTCTGCTGTCGCAGGATATCCCCTTTGCCGATGCCGGTATTTTTCGCATTGACGAGAAGAGGGCCCTGGTGCAGTCGGTCGATTTTTTTACGCCGGTTGTCGATGATCCGTTTGTTTTTGGGCAGATTGCTGCCGCCAATGCGCTTTCTGACCTTTATGCTGTGGGGGCGACTCCGCTGACCGCCCTGAGTCTGGTTGGATTTCCTTTACGCCTTGGTGAAGATGTTCTGGCCGAGGTTCTCAAAGGGGGAGCCGAACGGGTCGTGGCTGCCGAAGCCGTGATTGCCGGAGGCCATTCTGTCGAGGATGATGAACCAAAATACGGGCTGGCCGTCACCGGGATGGTTGAGATCGACAGGATGATGACAGCGGTTAATTGCCGGGTTGGTGATCGGTTGTTGTTGACCAAACCTTTGGGTAACGGAATTCTGGCGGCGGCATTAAAAGGTGAGGTTGTTGATGAGCAGACAATTTCACCCGCTATCGAAGGGATGAAGGCACTGAATGCTGCTGCGGCCAGAGCCTGCCTGGATCTTGGAGTTCGGGCAGCGACCGATATTACCGGTTTCGGTCTGCTTGGTCATAGTATGGAGATGGCGACGGCCAGTCAGGTCTGTTTTGAAATTGACAGCAGTTGTTTGCCGATCTACCCGCACGTTCGTAAAATGGCCGCGCTGGGCCTGTTGCCTGCCGGTTTGCATCGCAATCGCCACTATTATCTGCCTAAGGCCGTTCAGGCGGCCAAGCTTGATGATTTTTCTCTCGATCTGCTGTGCGATCCCCAGACATCAGGGGGATTGTTGATATCGGTTGCCGAGGATCTGTTGCCAGCATTGCAGGGGCAGCTTGCAGAGGCGAAGGTCGTTGCCACTGAAATTGGTCGAGTCATTGCGGGGGAGGCAGGCGTTGTTATTCGCTAGGTGGGACAAACGGAGCTTTTTCCCGGAGTTCGGCTGATGTTTGGATTCGGTCTTTGGGAATTGCTGCTGGTGGGGGCTGTGGTTCTTTTTGCCCTCTTCAGTGGGCGAAATATCTCAAGTCTAACCCGTCAGGTTGGCCAGTTGGCCGGTCTCTGGCTCAAAATAAAACGTAAACTGTCCTTTTTCCGGTTCCTGAAATAGTTTTTTCCCGCTTCCCGCTTCCCGCTTCCTGCTTCCTGCTTCCTGCTTCCCGCTTCCCGCTTCAATAACCGATCTTCGCAAATGCCGATTTCTGTGATGCCAGCTGGGCATCCTCCAGAGTCACAATCCCTTGAGCCTCGAGAAGCGGAATCAGTTTGATCAGCACTTCTGCGGTAACAATCGAATCGCCCAGGGCCGTGTGGCGACCAACAATGGTGATATTGAGTCGTTCAGCAATCCCTTCCAGACCGTGGCCTTTAAGGTTGGGATGAATAATTGAAGACAGCAGCAGAGTATCGAGTACCGGGTTGTCAAAATGAATCCCGGTTTTTTCTTCTTTAAGCTGGAGAAAACGCATGTCAAAGGCAGCATTGTGTGCAACCAGAACTGCTCCTTCGGCAAAATGATGAAAATGAGGCAGAATCTTGTCGATGGTTGGTTGCCCGACCAGCAACGCCGGATCAATGCCATGAATTGCAACCGATGTTGCCGGGACATGGCGTTTGGGATCGATCAGCTGGTCAATGGTTTCATGATGCAGGATCTGGCCATTGACAATCCGAATGGCACCCAGCTGGATAATTTCATCCCCTTCTGAAGGGTTCAAACCGGTGGTTTCGGTATCAAAAACAACAAAAGTCAGTTTGCGTAACGGAGTTTTGGCCATCCCGGCATCGCCGCGTTGTTCGAACAGGTCGAATTCGTAGGAGATCGGTCGATGCTCGATCTGGGTTGTCTGGCTCAAAGGTGTTGGCTGGGGGCCTTCCGGTTTCTTGTAGTTGATCCGCATCCCATGATAGCCGCCATTGTTGTCGGCAGGCAGATATTCCATACTTCCGGACATTTTTTCGAGTAATTCGGCGAAACTGAAGGTGTTTCCCCGACTGTTGCTGATCAGGGGGGAGTTGCGCCAGCTGTCGAGTAATTCAGCACTGACGGCCTGTTGCCAGTCAATATTCAGGCACAGGTAGTCCTGTTGCTCGCTGAGGGTAAAGTTGTAATGGGTTACCTGGTGGCGTGCATTGAGCATCCCTGCCAGGTGTGACAGGGTCTGGACAAAGGAATAACTGTCAAGTTTGAGCCAGAGTCCGGCGTCGCTGTGAAAGTCGACCTTGCATGAGAAACGGTCAGAAATATTTCTGGCCAGAACTTCTAGAACACTTTCTCCCGGGATATCTTCAACCTTGCTTTGTTCATGCAGGTGGCTGGCATAGTTGTCACGCGCCTGGTTCAGCTTGTCGACCAGACGTTGCGATGCCTGATCAATCGTCTGGCGTTCCTGTTGCAGTCGCTCACGGTTCATCGTGGGATTATTGAGAATTTCAGTAATTGAATCGCGGATTTCGCTCAATGCTCCCTGAAGATCATCGGTCAGGGTCCGGATCAGGGTGTCACGTCGGGTGTCAGCCGCAATCTGGGTGGTCATATCTTCGAGAGTGAGGACAAACCCGGTCATGATTTGCTCACTGCCGTTACGGTCGGCCAGCACCGGGGCCATATTGACCCGCAGATAGGTTCCCCCATGGTGTGACATCATAAAGTTGCTGATAGGGGCCGCCTGGCCGCGTGACAGGGCGTGTTGCAGAAGTTCAAGGGCGTGAACAAGCGGATCCCGTTCCAGCAGACCGAATACCGAGCGACCCAGTCCGATTAATCCCTGAGGTTGTTGATCAGCGTAATTGTGGACGGTTTCCGGGTCGAAAAGGGTCTTGGCCTTGGTGTTGTACAGCAGGATCTGGCCGTCACTGTTGCAAACCAGTACGGCATGCGGCATTTCTGACATCAAGGCTGCGAGACGGTTACGTTCTTCCTGAATCTGGGCTTTGGACAGAGCGATATGGGCATCGATATCCTTCTGCATCCGGGTAAAGGTGTCGGCAGATTCATTGATCACTTCAGCGAGGCGCACCAGCTCCTTGGCACCACGAGGTGTGACACGATAGTCAGGGTTGGCAGTCGAGATCAGGCGAGTTTCTTCGCTGAGTTGCAGAATAGGGATTATGTAATTATGAAACAGCAGGCTGACCAGCCCGCCAATAATCAGGCAGAGAACAGCGGCACCAATAAGTGGAAAAGGCAGCAGTTTGCCAATCAGGTGCGCAATATAGGTCTTTTCTTCTGAGGCCAGGCTGTGCCATGAACCGGCAAAACTGGCAATAATGACAGTAAAGGTAGCGAAAACAATTGCAAACAGAAACAACCAGTATTTTAACCGTGCGGACATGTAGACCTCTGTGGTGCTCAGTTTCCTGACGTGGGGTTGTGACGTCTGGCTTCCCAGTAATCGGTTATCTGTCTGACCAGGCTGTGGCCACGCCCGTTGTTGATGGCCTGAAAAAGTGCGCTGAAGGTATCGCGCTTCTCCTGCAGTTCGTAATAGATCTGGGCGATATGAAAATAGGCCCAGCCCCTTTGCTCATTGTTGCGGGCGTGGGTCAGAGCCTGGCGACTTTCTTTGAGCGCCTGTTTGTATTGTCCACGTTTGAACAGCAGGATCGATTTGAGATCAAAGAACCGGCTGTCGGTTTTTGGCAGGGCTCGCATCATTCTGGCGGCTTTGCCGAGGTTGTCAAATTCGACAGCTTCGAGCAAAGCCTGGCGATAGGTCAGGGTCAGCTTCTGGTCTGCGGAGGTCGGGTATCTGGCGGCTCTTTTATAGGCGCGCCGGGCGTCTTTGAATGCGCCAGTGGCCTCAAGAAGATCGGCATAAAGAAGTGTGTCGGCGAAAGTAGGCTGACTTGCCAGGACCTGCTGCATTTCCAGAATTGCCGCCGGTAGCTTGTGTGCTTCAAGCAGTGCTTGTGCCTGCTGGCGGTGTTGACTGGCTGGAATCCCGTCAGGCTTGGGGGCTGGTGCACAGGCGGCAAGCCATAAAAGCAGGATCAGAGTACAGACGAGACGCATTGGGATTTCTCCATGCCGATTAACTGTGAGCAGGATTGTGACGGGTCAGAATCCATCGCTCAACGAGTTTATATTTAAACAAAACGGCGGTCAAAACATACTGTCTGACCGCCGTCTGTAAGTCTTGCTAGCTGGTGAGGCGCTTGAGAGCCTCAAGGTACTTTTCACTGGTTTTCTGGACAATCTCATCCGGCAGCGTTGGTGCCGGTGCGGTTTTCCCCCAATCGAGAGTTTCGAGATAATCGCGCAGGAACTGTTTGTCAAAACTTGGCTGGGGGCGACCCGCCTGATACTGATCACTGGGCCAGAAGCGTGAAGAGTCAGGGGTCAGTGCTTCATCGATCCAGATCATCTGATCACCGATGGTGCCGAATTCGAATTTGGTGTCCGCGATGATGATTCCCTTGCCCCGAGCATACTCACGGGCACGCTGATAAATCTGCAGACTGACATCACTGACCTTTTGCGCCATCTCCTTGCCGCAGAGTTCGGCAGCCTGATCAAAAGAGATGTTTTCGTCGTGCTCGCCCAGCTCGGCCTTGGTTGACGGGGTAAAGATCGGTTGGGAAATTTTGCCGCTTTCAAGCATGTCTGGCGGAAGCTCAATCCCGCAGACAGAGCCTTTTTGCCGGTACTCCTTCCAGCCGCTCCCGGAAAGATAACCCCGTACAATACATTCGACCGGCAAAGGTGAAGCTTTTTTGGTCAGCATACTGCGCCCTTCAAGCTGGTCGCGATACTGGTGGGTGATTGCCGGAAAATCATCCACTTCGGTAGAGATCAGATGATTGGGGATGATGTCGGCCATCATCTCGAACCAGAACTTTGAAATCTGGGTCAGGACATAGCCTTTTTGCGGAATTCCTTCATTCATGATGACATCAAACGCCGAGATCCGGTCGCTGGTGACAATCAACAGGTGCTCACCGAGGTCATAGAGATCGCGCACCTTCCCCTGGTTGACCAGTTTCAGTTCGGGGCAGTTGGTTTGAGTGACGACTTGGCTCATGACTTACCTCCGGGGCTGATCGCTGGCAAGTGAAGGATCGATACTGATTTGTGCCGAGTCACGCAGTTTTTTCAGCAAGTCATTGACGATCTTCTCTTTCTTCTGTGCCAGCAGACGATCCTCAATTTTCTTGCGTTCGGTTGCATCCAGTTTCTCAAGATCTGCCTTTTCGGTTTGATTGAGGCTGATCAGAATATAACCCTCACCCTGCTTGAAGACGACTTTGCCCAAAGGAGCCTCTTCGCTTAGGGCAAAGGCCGCATCAGCGAGTTCTTGCGAGGAACCGATCCGCGGGACAAAGGCGCCGTAACTGCTGCTGAAAAGACCTGTTTTCTCAAGTTGGAACCCGGCGGCTTTTGCTGCCGCCTTGAGGCTCTTTTTATTGAGTGCGGCAGTCAGCAACTTGTCTGCGGCCTCTTTGGCCAGATCGACAGCCTTTGTTTTACGATACGCGGCTTCAACGGCAGCTTTGACTTCTTCGAGCTGCGGGATACGGCTTGGCTGGCGTTCTTTGAGAGTGAAGAGAAAAACGCCCTGAGTGGTCTGGACCGGGCGCGCCAATTCGCCTTCTTTCAGGCTGAATGCGGCGGCAGTGATATCGGCTTCGCGGCCAATCCCGTCGATTGCATCGGAGCGGTCGAACAGGCCGGTTTCCTTGATGCCGAGATCGTTGGTTTTGGCTGCGGCATCAAGATCGCCACTTTTCCGGTTGATATTGTAGGCGTCCATGGCTTTTTCATAAGCCAGTTGCCGGGCTTTTTCGATTCGCAGACCTTTTTTGACATCGTCAATGGCTTCTGCAAGGGGTTTGACACCGGCTTCGATATATTCTTCGAGCTTGATAATATGGTAGCCATACTTGGTCTCGACAATATCGCTGATCTCTCCCGGTTTCATGGCGAAGACCGCTTTTTCAAAGGGCGCAACCATGGTGCCCCGTCCAAAGTATCCCAATTCGCCCCCTTTGGAAGCACTGCCCGGATCGTCCGAGTTGGCTTTGGCCAGGGTCGCGAAGTCTTTTCCTTCATTCAACTGCTGTAAAATTGATGCAGCCAGAGCCCGACGAATTTTTTTCTGGGTATCGTCTGCATCCTTGTCGACCTTGATCAGGATATGTGCCGCCTTGACCTGCTCCTTGACTTCAAACAGATCGATATTGCGCCGATAGTAACGGTTGATCTCTTCGTTGCTGAAGTTGGTGATTTCTTTTTCGTAGCGGGCCGGGTCGAATTGCAGGTAGCGCAAGGCGATTCTTTCCGGTTGGCGGAACTCTTCCTGATGGGCATCAAAGTAGGCTTTCAGATCTTCATCTGTGACCTTGACCTTGTTTTCGAAGCTGGCAGGCAGCAGGCGGACAAAATTTAATTCAATTTTGTCATTTTCCTTGCGGTAGGACGCTTCGATCTCATCCTGACTGATGCTGAGACCCTGTTGCAGTTGTTCACGCAACTTGTCGACCAGCATCTGGCGCCGTTGCCCGGCCTCAAACTGCTCTGGCTTCATCCGTTCGTAATTGAGGACCTGGATGTAGCGATCCCGGCTGAATTTGCCATTTTCCTGGAAAGAAGGATATTTGGCGATTGCAGCGACCAGCTCGTCGTTACTGATGGTTATGCCTCTGCGCTCGGCCTCCTGCATCAACAGGGCCTGGTCGATCAGTTGTTCAATGGCCTGCTGGGGCAGGTTAAGCTGCTTCTCCAGCTGGGGAGTAAAGTTATCACGATAGATTCCCCGGTAGAGGTTGTAGAGATTGCTGTAGGCACTCTGATATTCCTCGTAGGCTATCGAGGTGTCATTGATCTGCAGGGCAGCGCTGCTGCCCTTGGGACCCTTGTCACCACCACGTCCCCAGACCAGGAAAACGGTGCCGACAAAGGCGGCGATAATGACCCAAAAAACTATTCTGACGATAAACGATTTCTGTTTGGTACGGATCAGGCGAAGCATCAGTGAAAAACTCCTTGGAAACCAAGAGATAGAAGAACTCAAAAACAGCCACGCATGTTAGACCAGCAATCCGCTGAAATGCAATATTTATTTCCCTTTTTGACCCTTGCGCAAAGGGAGTCGGTTTGCTAGAGTGGGCGCGGTTTCTATGGGGAACTTAAGGATTGTTTTTGCCGCCCGTTCGGGCAGGGGACAGGTCGAGCTATGTTGAATATTTTTGATGCCGTGTGGGGGATGTTCTCCAACGATCTCGCGATTGATCTGGGGACGGCCAATACCCTGGTTTTTATGAAAGGCAAGGGGATTGTCGTCAGTGAACCTTCAGTGGTTGCTGTTCAGACCGGTTACGCGGGCCAGCGCAAGGTGCTGGCAGTCGGTAAGGATGCCAAGGAGATGCTGGGCCGGACTCCGGGCAGCATTACGGCGATCCGCCCGATGAAAGATGGTGTTATTGCCGACTTTGATTATACCGAAGAGATGCTGCGTTATTTTATCCGCAAGGTCCATAACCGCAAAAACCTGGTCCGTCCGCGAATTGTTATCTGTGTTCCTTCCGGAATTACCCAGGTTGAGAAACGTGCGGTTCGTGAATCGGCTGAATCGGCCGGTGCGCGTGAGGTTTATCTGATCGAAGAGCCGATGGCGGCTGCAATTGGTGCCGGGCTGCCGATTACCGAAGCCTCGGGCAACATGATTGTCGATATTGGTGGGGGAACCACCGAAGTGGCAGTGATCTCCCTGGCCGGAGTTGTCTATTCGCAATCGGTCCGGATCGGTGGTGACAAGCTTGATGAATCGATTGTGCAGTACATGAAGCGCAAGTACAATCTGCTGATTGGTGAGCGGACAGCTGAAGCGGTCAAGATCGGCATCGGTAATGTCTATGCTGCAGACGATGAAATTCTGAGCATGGAGGTCAAGGGCCGCGATCTGGTGAGCGGGATTCCCAAAACTCTCGAAATCAATTCAGGAGAGATCCGCGAGGCGATGTCTGAGCCGATCAATACGATTGTCGAGGCGGTTCGGATTACTCTGGAGCGGACGCCACCAGAGCTTGCGGCGGATATTGTCGATAAGGGGATTGTTCTGGCTGGCGGAGGGGCTTATCTGAAAAATCTCGATCTTCTACTGCGTGAAGAGACCGGATTGCCGGTGACTGTTGCCGAAGATCCCCTGTCCTGCGTTGTCTACGGTTCAGGGAAGGTGCTGGACCATATCGATTTGTTGCGTCAGGTTGCAGTCCCCTCCTAGAGAACGAACTATCAATTCTGTGACGGGAGAATCGCTCGATTCTCCCGTTTTTATACCATCTGCCGAATCTGGATTCAGTTGATGCGCGATTTTTTAAAACGTCATCAAATCCCGCTGTTGATCACACTGCTGATCCTGGTGGTTCTGCTTGTCTATTCGGCCAATCTGCGCAAAAAAACGACCACAACTCTTTTTGAACGGGCTGTCCTGACCCTGACCGAACCCTTGCAGCAGGGGATTCATGGTATCGGGTCCAGCATTTATGACCTCTGGAACAATTATCTGTCACTGGTTGATACGCGTCAGCAGAATATCACCCTGATCAAGATGAATCGTGAACTGCGAGCCAAACTGGTTGCGGTCAAAGAAATTCAACTTGAGAATCAACGTCTGAAAAAGCTGCTCGATTTTGTCAAAGCGGATCCGCGCCAGGTTTTGCCCGCCCTGGTGGTTGCCGAAGATGCCAGCAGCTGGGCTCGTACCATTGTGATAGACAAGGGGTTGAATCACGGGGTGCATGAAGGCCAGTCGGTGGTGGTTGCTGAAGGAGTGGTGGGGCGGGTGATCAAGGTTGCTGGCAACAGCTCCAGAGTTCTGCTGGTCACCGATGCTTCTTCTTCGGTTGCCGGTCTGGTTCAGCGCACCCGGACCCGGGGGGTCGCCCGAGGGAACGGGGTGCACCTGACCCTTGAGTTTGCCCTGCGCAGCGATCCGGTCAAGAGGGATGATCTGGTTGTTACGTCAGGGATGGGCGGTGTTTTTCCCAAAGGTCTGGTTGTTGGTCGGGTGGCTGCCGTTCACCGAGATGCTTTCGGGCTTTTTCAGCGAATTGATTTGATTCCGGCTGTTGATTTTTCCCGGTTGGAAGAAGTTCTGGTTCTGCTGGAGACTGAACCATGAAGGGGATGGTTTTACACCTGCTCTGCGGGTTGATCTTTATGTTGTTTCAAACTGCAATTTCCCCCCACTTTCTTCAGCCGGGAATGCGCCCCAATCTGTTGTTGATTCTGGTGATCTACCTGGGTTTAAGCGAGTCTTTTTTGCGCGCAGCCTTTTTGACACTGTTGCTCGGTGTTTTGCAGGATGTATTCAGTGGCGCCACCTTAGGTCTTTATGCGACGGTTCAGCTGACCGTTTTTCTGCTGGTCCGAATTTTTTCTGATCATCTCAATATTGAAAGTCGCCCCCTTTTGCTGGGGTTGGTTGGTGCCGGAACTGTTCTGCAGGCATTGTTGCTCGGTTTTTTGCTGACAACCTTTGCCGAGGCAGGGTCTGTTCTGAGTATTCTGCTGTCGGACCTTCCATCGCAGGTGGTGTTCAACCTTCTGGCAGGCTGGGGATTGCTGGTTTTTTTACTGAAGCTGCAACCCTTACTGGGTACCCGTCAGGGAATGGCCGGGCTTTCTCATCAGAGCAAACACCATGGGGCTTAATGTTCGCTGGATAGAATTACCGGTTGTTCGTCAGCGACTGTTGCTTTTTTCGGTGGCGGCGGCGGGACTTTTTTTTCTGCTGGCCTTACGGCTCTGGTACTTGCAGGTCATCAGTTATGATCGCTATACCGAGCGGTCTTTGCGAAACAGAACCCGCGTCCTGGCTCTTGCGGCACCGCGTGGACCGATCTATGATCGGGATGGTTCCCTGTTGGTTGCCAATCGTCCGGCTTTTGGAATTTCGGTTATGCGTCAGGATGTCGATGACCGGCAGGCTCTTTTGCAGCAGCTGTCGGGGTTGTTGGAAACCGATGTTGCAACCCTTGAAGAGCGCTGGGAAAAAGGCAGTCGGTTTCCGATTTATCGTCCGGTTCCCTTGGCGGAAGATGTTCCACGGTCGACGATGGAACGGGTTCTGGAGCACAGTACCGATCTGCCCGGGATCCTTGTCGAGGTGCGCCCCGTGCGGGATTATCTTGAAAAGGGTTCCGAAGCTCATCTGATCGGATATCTGGGGGAGGTTACAGAGGAAGAGTTGGGGCAGGATCCCTTTGACGGGCTGCAACCGGGTGATTATGTCGGCAAACTGGCCCTGGAAAAAACCTTCGAAAGCTATCTGCATGGCAAAAAAGGGCGCAGACTGGTCGAGGTAGACGTTAAGGGCAAGCTGCTGAAACAGCTTGAAGTCAGCCAGGCTGTTCCGGGGAATAAAATCTATCTGACCATATCACGCAAGGTTCAGCGTGCCGCAGACAAAGCCTTTGGTGACCAGTCTGGTGCCGCGGTTGCCCTTGATGTCCGCACTGGCGAGGTGTTGGCGATGCTCAGCCGACCAACCTTTGATCCCGCGCTGTTTGCCCGGGGGATTGAAAGTGAAGAGTGGGCCTCATTGTTGAAAAACCCGCGTCATCCCTTGCAGAACAAGGTTCTTTCGGGACTCTATTCTCCGGCATCGACCTTCAAGATGATTGTTGCTCTGGCCGCTTTGCGTGAAGGAACAGTCACCCGGCGACGGATCATTGACTGTGATGGCAGCTTCTCTTTGGGAGAGGCCCGGTTTCGGTGCTGGAAAAAAGAGGGGCATGGGAAAACCAACCTGAAAAAGGCGTTACGCGAAAGTTGCGATGTCTGGTTTTATCAGGTGGGGCTTGAGCTGGGAATCGACAAACTTGAAGAGGCTGCCCGTGAATTTGGCCTGGGAGCCCCGGTCGGGTTTCCTCTGGCGGGCGAAAAGACCGGAGTGATCCCTTCGCGCAGCTGGAAGCGCCAACGTTTCAATCAGCCCTGGTATGGCGGAGAAACTGTG
>JAJRWH010000099.1 GCA_024276935.1 Deltaproteobacteria bacterium | reverse complement strand
CGTGACAGAGACTGTTAAAAGAGGGATTTATGCTGCAACATTCTACAGAGGCAAGGAACCACCTGTAAAGGTTTCATCTCTTCAGGGGATTCCAATTGACAGTATTTATTCTCCTCTGTTAATCTTTTCTACTGTTCCCTACCCTGTCTGGAGGTTCAATTCTATGTGTCTCGATTACGGTCCATTCAAACTGGTTTCCGATGAAGAGGAAATCAGCCTGGAGAATGTTGCGTCATTGCTGGTCCAGTCAAACGGCTTGAAACTGATCGACAATTTTGGCAAAACCCAAACAATTTCTGGCAAAATTGGCGAGATCGACCTGCTCAATCAACGCATCGTCCTTGCCTGATTTTGTCAATTTGTGAAAAACCACCGGGGCGGATCAATCATCCGAGGATCATCCCCCAACCCACATTCAACTGCCTGACAGGAGTTTGCTGATGCTTTCCGGACTCTACCTGATCACCGATGACAACAGCGATGGCAAGCTGCTCCAACGTGTCGAAGCAGCCCTGGCCGGTGGCGCAGATACTGTTCAGTACCGTGCCAAAAATATCAGCAGCAACGAACGCCTTGATATGGCAAAGCGACTCCTCAAACTTTGCCACAAATCCGGTGCCCGGTTGATCGTCAACGATTTTGCCGAACTGGCCAAAGAAATCGACGCCGATGGTGTCCATCTGGGGCAGGAGGACATGGGCGTTGTCCAGGCCCGCCAGCTTCTTGGGCGCGAAAAAATCATCGGAGTCTCCACCCACAATGTCGACCAGGCCCTCAAAGCCGAGGCTCACGGTGCTGACTACATTGCATTTGGCAGTATTTTTCCAACTGACAGCAAAGAGGTTCCTGAGGTCGTCGGGATTGAGGCCCTGCGCAAGGTACGCCGTGCAATCCGGGTTCCTCTGGTTGCTATCGGGGGCATCGATATTTCAGGTGCCGATCAGGTTATTGAGGCCGGAGCTGACGCCGTCGCGGTGATCTCTTCGGTCATGCAGGACAGTTCTCCCGGAATTGCCGCACGTGAATTTGCCCTGCTCTTCAATCGCAGACAGGACAGGCCGCGCGGACGCGTTTTGACGATCGCCGGATCTGACAGCAGCGGTGGGGCCGGAGTTCAGGCTGACCTGAAAACAATCAGTCTGCTCGGCAGTTACGGCAGTAGCGTTATCACCGCCCTGACCGCGCAGAATACAGAAGGAGTCAAGGGGATATTCCCCATTGAATCCGATTTTGTTACCGAACAGCTTGATGCCGTCCTCGACGATATTGGAACCGATACGGTCAAAACCGGGATGCTCAACTGGGGTGGAACCGTCGCCAGGGTTGCACGAATTATTCGCAACCGCAGTCTGTTGGCCGTTGTTGATCCGGTTATGATTGCCAAAGGCGGAGCATCCCTGCTTGATGAAGAAGCTGTCGACAGTTTGCTCTCACAGCTCTTGCCACAGACCTACCTGCTGACCCCCAACCTGCCCGAAGCAGAGAAGATTACCGGGGCCCCTGTCCGCAATCTTGAAGAGATGGAAAGTGCCGGTCGTACTCTTCAGGATCTGGGTGTCCGCAACGTGTTGATCAAGGGGGGCCACCTGCAAGATGAGGATGCAGTCGATTTACTGTTTATCGGCGATGACAAGCATGAACTGCGCTCACCAAGAGTCGACACCCGCAATACCCACGGAACCGGTTGTACCTATTCAGCAGCAATCGCAACCTTCCTGGCTCAGGGGCAGCCACTGTTAAAAGCAGTTGAACAGGCTAAAACATTTATCGATCTGGCCATCGCCAGTGCCGTTGATATTGGCAAAGGTCAGGGCCCGGTTAACCATATCGAAGCGGCCTTTCGTTTTTTTCATCAGCAACAGAGTTGACCTGACAGACCCCGCGCCATTATGCTGAACCAGAAATTGCTGGCGCGAGCACATCGGTCACAGATCACTCTGCGATCGATCCAACCATTGTCATAGCAGCAGCGCCCGATAAATCTCGGCGCTGCTGTTTTTTCGAGGAGACCATGACTCAACTGGAAACAGCCCGTAACGGGCAGATCAGCGACCTGGTACGCCAGGCCGCAGAGATCGAAGGAACAGACCCCGAATTGTTACGCCAGAAGATCGCTGCGGGAACAGCGGTCATCTGCCTGAACACCCGGCATAAAAACGGCAGACCTCTCGCTGTCGGTGAAGGCCTGCGAACCAAAACCAACGCCAACATTGGTACCAGTCAGGATGACACCAGTATCGACAAAGAACTGGAAAAGGCCAAGGTCGCCCAGGCTGCCGGTGCTGATGCCCTGATGGACCTGTCAACCGGTGGACCAATTGACGAAATCCGCGCCGCAGTCATCGCCGAAACAGACCTGTGCATCGGAAGTGTTCCTCTGTATCAGGCGGCCTGTGATGCCGTGCTCAAGCAGGGCAAACCGATCGTTGACATGAGTGTTGAAGATATCTTTGCCGGAGTCAAAAAACACCTTGATGACGGTGTCGACTTTATCACTGTCCACTGCGGTGTTACACGTTCGACAGTCGAAAGGATGGAAAACGAAGGGCGGATCATGGAAGTGGTCTCGCGCGGCGGATCCTTCACCGTCGAATGGATGCTGCACAACAACGCAGAGAACCCGCTCTACGAAGACTTCGACCGTCTGCTCGAACTGGTACGCCCTTACGATGCCGTCCTTTCTCTGGGTGACGGCTTTCGCCCCGGCTGTCTGGCTGACGCCGCCGACCGCGCCCAAATCCACGAGCTGCTTATTCTCGGCGAACTGACCCAGCGTGCCCAGTCCGCGGGAATCCAGGTCATGATCGAAGGCCCAGGTCACGTTCCTCTGAACCAGGTCGAGGCCAACATCAAGCTGCAAAAACGTCTGTGTCATGGTGCCCCTTTCTATATTCTGGGCCCCCTGGTAACAGACATTGCCCCCGGCTACGACCATATCACCTCAGCAATTGGTGGCACAGTCGCCGGAGCCGCCGGAGCCGATTTTCTTTGCTATGTCACCCCCAGCGAACACCTGCGTCTGCCAACGGTTGAAGATGTTCACGAAGGGGTTATGGCCGCACGCATTGCCGCCCATGCTGCCGACATTGTTAAAGGAATCCCCGGAGCGATTGAACAGGACAATGCCATGGCCCGGGCCCGCAAGGAGCTTGACTGGAAAAAGCAGTTCGAACTGGCTATCGATCCAGAAAAAGCCCGTCGCTTACGTGCCGAGTCCGGTGTCGATGAAGAACATGGTGCCTGTACCATGTGCGGCTCGCTCTGCGCCTACAAGGTCATGAACGAACGCCACGACCACAAAGCAACGGGCTGACCAGGCCGTTTGTCGGTCATTCTTTGCAAATTCTGCCTCGCAGCGTCGCCGCTGCGAGGTTTTTTTTCGTCATATAGTCCATATTTTCGATTGGTCCTGAAAGGATATCTGTGATTTAATCGCGCCCTGATTTCAGATGCAGGATACCGCCAAAAGGAGCGCTCATGTGTGCCAAAAGACTCCAACGCAGCGGGCGACAACGCCGTTCACCCCGCAAGTTAAAACTTCGCGATTTCAACAATCTGACCAAGACCCTGTCGTTCAATATCTACGATGTCGTTTATGCCCGCCGCCCGGCGGCCCGTAAGGAATATCTTGAATATATCGATGAAGAATACAACAGTGACCGTCTGACCCGGGTTCTGGAAGAAGTTGCCGACATCATCGGGGCCAATATCCTTAATATCGGTCGGCAGGATTATGACCCGATGGGGGCCAGCGTCACCATTCTGATTGCCGAAGAACCGATTGATCCCCAACCGGGACAGGTTCTTGCTCATCTCGATAAAAGCCACCTCTGCGTTCATACCTATCCCGAAACCGATTCCCGTTCGGGATTGTCAACCTTCCGTGTTGACGTAGATATCTCGACCTGCGGAAAAATCAGCCCCTTAAAAGCTCTGAATCACCTGATTGAATCCTTTGAATCAGATATTGTTCTCCTTGACTACAAAGTCCGTGGTTTTACGCGTGACATCCGGGGCCGCAAACACTTTATCGATCATCGTATCCACAGCATTCAGCAATATATTCGCAACAATATTCTGCAACGCTACAACTGCGTCGATATCAATATCCATCAGGAAAATCTGTTTCACACCAAAATGCAACTGCGCGATTTCGACCTGCACAACTATCTGTTTGCAACAGCCTATGAAGATTTCTCGGAAACGGAAAGAATCAAGGTCAAAAGAATTCTTGAAGAAGAGATGACTGAAATCTTTTACTCGCGTAATATTTATTGACGTTGGGCAATGAAAACCTTTGCGGGATCAACCATCAAGAGAAAAGAGTCTTGTGATGTATCGCTTACTGCTGATTATTTTCCTCTTTCTTAGCGGCTGTGCCACGCCACAGCTGATCGGCAACCCGGAGTTT
>JAJRWH010000098.1 GCA_024276935.1 Deltaproteobacteria bacterium | reverse complement strand
TCAACCCGGTTATCCATTGGTGCTAGAATTTCGGCAGCAGTGTTCAGCATGTCATCCTCCCCTGGTAAGTCTGATTGATTTTATTGTCAGATGTCTTTCGCAAAGCATGTGCCAACAAAAATAACCTACGAAAATCTTTAAAATTCATCCGCAACTTTAGGCACTTAGATGCTCACTCAGAAGATATGACGTATTGGACAAACAATCCATACCACAAGGTTGAAGCTTTCATACAAGCGAAAAGCTTTCAGAGAAAGAGCTACTCCCGCTTTCGCATCCAACCCAGAATCCCCTCACCCGAAATTGTCGTCCCTCTACGCGAAAGAGTTCGAAAAGCCTGAGCCGCGTGCCAATTCTGTTCGGCAACCGTCACACTTTGCTCGCTGACTGCGGAAATAATAGCGACGTGCCCGTAATGCCGCCCCGGCCCCGAACCCCAGACCAGAATATCATCCACCTGCGGCGGCACCGACCCGCCATTGGGAAACCGCTGCAGAACAGCTTTCTTGTTCTCCCAATAATCTCCGGCGTTGCCGGTCCAGACCCAGTTGGGCATCCCCATCGCCTGGTTGTAGAAGCGATTAACAAATTCAACGCACTGCCACTTGACGCCCCACTTCGTCCGCAAGCCGTCCTGCGCTTGATAATTCGAATGAATCGGCTGCCCGCGGTAAGTGCCGATCACATCGCCAAACTGCACGGCAAACGCACTCTGCGACAGCGCAAGAAAAAACAGCAGCAGGCAAACCCGAATAAGGATAAATTCTTTTTTGATCATGTCTTTCACCTCCCGGATAAAAGAAGAGGTGAAAGAGCTGTGCTAAAGAGTCCCCTATGAAACACCGACATTCAGGGCAAACGCTTATAACGTTTTACATAGCGCAAAAGGTCCCCCAGCGAACGTCCCTGCCAACTGGCATAGGCCTCACGAAAGCCCTCGGCATAGAGCGGATCACTCCCTTCAAACAGCAACCGAATCCGCTGCCGGGCAGCACGCGTACCCTGATGGCGAAGCCAGATATATTGCAACAATTCACACAGCCCCTCTTCGACCTTCAGTGGCAACCCATCAAATCCGTTCTCCAGCAGCCAGGCATGGCCAAATTCGTGAGCGGCTATGGCGCAGAAATGCTCTTTTGGCAGCCCCCTTAAAATGGATATTTCAGAAACCTGACGGGCGACAACCCTCCCATGACGCCTCCGCAACTGCGTAACAGCCTGACCACAGATCGACGTTTGCTGTCGTCTCCCGTAATTGACCTGATACTGCCCGCTGACCAGGCGCAAGGGGATGCTACGACTTCGCACCGCCAGCCCATGACCCCGAAAAACGGCTTGAACATCCTGCATCGCGCTTACACTTTCTCGAGGGGTCTCAACTGAAGAGCTCCGACAAAGATTGCACATAGAGCGGCCATCGGTATATTGCACGCCCCCGCCTGTAGAGCGATGACTAATCAATCGGCCACAACTGAAACACTCCTTCAGCACCCGCCTGTGTGACAGACAATAGGCCTCGCCCCAAAGATTCTTTAAATAGTTTCCCGCGAGTTGGATATTACAGACAGAGCATTTCATAACAGCTACCCCTCGGATCCGCTTTCCTCCTGGCTATCGGAGTTAACAACAGCAGCTACGGACGGTTGGGATTCAACACACTCAGGGCCTTCCCCATCAGTATCTCCTACCATCAAACCGCCCTCGTCCTGCACACATTCAAGCGGTGGTACTTTCAGCGCCACCGATTCCCATTGATTATTAACGGCATCAGCAAACAGGTCACCCAAAACATTGTCGATTAAAAAACGCTCAGGCCGAACGCCAAACCCCACCGACTTTAACTTCTGCAGGATTGAAGCGACGACTTCAGGATCAACGTGCGTCAAAGCGAGGCCATACTCAGCCGCAGTCTCGGCAATTCCCAAAGCAACAATCTCTGCCCTGATTTCAGGAGACAGTGAATCAAACACCAAAAACCGTCCGATTCGCCCCACAATCTCAGCCGGAATACCCGCAACCTGCAGACGCCGACGACAAACCTCATCCTCAATCTCGCAACAACCGATTCCCGCGTTTTCCTTCAACTCATCAAGAATTGCCTCTGCATCCAGATTGCTGGTGAAAATAAAAATCGCCTGACGACAGTCGATCGCGCGCGCTTGTCCCTCACCGCCGGACGGGGTACTCAACCGACCGCTATCCATTGCACTCATAAGAGCTCTGAAGATTGCCGGATGTGCCTTTTCTATTTCATCAAACAGAACAACTGTGCGTGCAGAGAGCCTTAAAGCATCGATCAACTGAGAACCTTCACCATAACCGACATAACCCTGGGGAGAGCCCAGCAACTGACTGACACGATAAGCTTCCTGGTATTCGTTCATATCGAGACGCAGAAAATTGTACCCTGCAACCTCATTGGCACTGTTCTGCAACGAAGCGGCAAGACATTCCGCTGATCGGGTTTTGCCCACTCCGGTCGGACCGACCGCAAACATGACCGCCGGCCGTGAAGGACTCCGCCGTGCCGCATGACGTCGAACATGACGAGACATCGCGCGAAGGGTCTCTTTTTGTCCCCGGACTTTTCTTGACAACGCCTGGAAGAGTTGTTCTTCATCAACAAGAAAAGGAGCGCAGTCCTGATTCGAAACTTCAGGTTCGGCAGGATCTTCAGCAGAACCAAAGGCAGGGTAAAGGGTCTCTTGAACCCATTCGCGTAGATTTGCGAAGGAGCGAAAACGTTTTTCACCACTGCGAAACCAGCAGGCCACATCCTCAACCTCCCCCCGATACACAAGGCCCCTGTCGACCAGCAGCAGAGCCTCACCTGTGCCCGGCAGAACTTCAAAACCGATGGCCGCCTGTGACGGGGTCGTCTCTGGTGGCATCTGTTGATCATTAAAGCGCAGACAACGTCCCCGAGCCCGTGTTTCCAATGCGGCCCAGTCCTCTTCCTGTCCCTGAAAAAACTGCAACATACCTCCTCCTTTCACGAAGATTCCGCCTCTAGGAACCTGTCCGAGAAAACATGACCGGCTGCAAAGTCAGCTGTTTGGCCCATATTTCAGCTCCTTTTCGGCCCATAGCTATGACTATGAGCTCTCAAACGAGCCAAAATCTGTTCTCAAACTTCTGGCTTTTCGCTTCGGCCCCTATTCTCGGACAGGCTCCTAGCGATCTGTTCAGGCAACCTGCTGTCGGCTGTGCCGCATGATTCTTGTGTCCTCGAAGCTTCCCTTCAAACCGAACAGATCTCCGGTACCACCACAGTCCGGGCACACCGGCCGGTTGTCAGTCTGCCCGGCATCCGGAGACTGGGGTAAAAACAGGGCATCAAACATCACCAGGCTTTCTGCCGCCGCCGCACCGGACAAGCGCCGTTCAAATGTATTACCGAAAAACTGGTCAAAATCCGGGTCCATCCGCAACCGGATCAGGTTCTTGTTGGCCAACCGTGAGATAAGGTTCCCCCAACGCGGGTGATTCGATCCATGATGTGCTATCGCCAGCAGAAGATGACCGAGGGTTGCATTCAAATATTCCGCAGCAAAAATGGGGGCACCCTCAGAGGTCACATCATTCTTGTACCCTTCGGCAAGATAAGCCCGATACCGTGAAGCCGTAATACAACGATGACAGGCCGCAGTAACCCCGGGAACCGTATATGTCATCTCGGCACCCCGCCCTTCCATATATTCCTGCGCACAGATAGTCGGCAACCCGAACTGCAGACCAAGACGATGGCCACGTGCCTGCGCCTCAAAATTGTCGGTCAAAACCAGCAAGATAACCCGCGAAGGAACTCTGCCGACAAAGGCCGATTTTTCGGAGAGGTCGCTAGAGGGATGCTGTCCCTGCTCTTTTTTATACTCAGCCCGTAACGGCTTCTGCAGCAAACGCTCAAAGCCAGAATCATCCAGAGATTCCACCCCGGCCGTCGCCGTGTAAACAGCAGCAGCCGGATTCAACTCAACAATATTTCGTCCCAGGGCTTCGACCTTTGAAACACCGATATCACTCGGACGCACCTGCTGAGTCGCAACATTGCTCTGTGAAATATAATCAGGATCAATCAGCACAAATTCGCCAAAACCCATGCGGGCGCAGTTCTGAATAAGACCGGCCGCCCCACCGGTGCCAATAACCACCAAGCGGCTGTCATCCATCAAGTCAAGATCCCAACCTGTTCCCTGGCGCTGTACGTACCGATTCCGGACTGCGACCGCCAGGGCCTGCTTACGCTGCTCTGAACGCAGAAGCGTTTGTGAAGGAGGTACCGCCACCACCTTCAAGACCTGAGCACCCAACGAAGTAAAATTCCCGAAATACTTCCAGGGCAACGGCAACGTCCCTGACGAAAGCGGACAAGAGTGTGCCGTCTTGACGGAGGGCTTCGAATAGACAACGGGTTGAGATGACACATGCTGCAAACTGTTACTCTCTGCGACAACATTACTCCCGCCGCTGATTTCGAATTCAGGCTCAAAGACAGAACACTTTTTACGCTCAGTGACGCCCGGGAGCACACCATAGGGGATAAGCTCCATTTGTCCGGTATCCGGATAGGTTTGCACAAGCGGCAACCAGAGCACTTCGAGCTTCGAGAAGGCTCCGAAAATCTCACCCGCATACCACTTGTCATAATCTGAAAGACGCCGAACCCCCTTGGGATGACTGTGAACGAAGCCACAAAAAGAAATATCCTCGGTTTTCCATTGTTTGATCTGCTTGTTCATCAGCGGGATATCTGGATCATAAGCAACCCCGGTGCAACGCGCGGTTGGGTCCGCCACAAAATGTCTGACCACGCCATCCGCATCACAGCCGAGCATACCGCCGCGCTCTGCGGGCCACAGACCAATATGGTCACGAATGGCATCCATCACCTCCTGGCTGATCGTCAAGGTCTGTGATTGTTTTCGTTGCAAAACACGCATATGAAGCTCCTTTGGGGGACAAGAAGAAAAAATTAGAAGGTTTGACCCGTCTCGATATAGGCATCCGTCTTGTCAGACCACACCTTGAGAATCTCGATGGCATCTTCCCGCGAAGTCGGCATCGGGTCATAGCAGATGTACGGTCTTGAGCTAACACCATAGCGGTGGGTCGAATGCCCATCTGAATCACGACCGCAATAAGAAGGTTGGTCTTCGATATAAATATGGAAATCGCCATCATCCTGACGCTCGATTGAGAATCTGAAGGTGTAGCGCCCCGAAAGGGTTCGATATTCGCACCGGTAAGCCATAACAAATCTCCCTCGAGTGTCTGCCTGCCCGGCTCCTCCACTTAAGAAGCCGAACAGACAGACAATTCTTTAGCTGCGGAACCCACCTGGAGGCAGCTCCTCTTCACCGCGAAAACCACCCGGAGGCAGCTCCTCTTCACCACGGAATCCACCCGGGGGCAGTTCCTCTTCACCACGGAAAACAACTTTGACTTCCGCACCAAACTTCTTCATTTGAACCTCCCTTTGCAAAAGCTAAACAGCCCATATTTCCCCAACGAGGAAACTTGCAGAGAGGTACTACACAACCAGTGCCAAAAATCAGGCAACTGTAAACTATTGAAAATATTATGTTTTTTATTTAGAAAAGAAAAGAAGGGTGCTTTCAATGAAAAAGAAAGCTTTTTGTGAAAGTTTCAATGGGAATGAGAGATTGCAGAGTTTAACAAAGGAAGACCAAAATAGAGAAGTTGCGATGACAGGTAGCTCGGTGGCTCATCGCCCGAGGCCAGTGATGGCAACATAGTTTTTATGAGCCGACCCGGTCGTTGACAAGAAAGTTGTCGCAATTTAGGCCGCCACATCTCACTTGCCAACGACCATGAGCAGTTTGGGATCCACTTCCTCCAACCTTGTCACGTGCAAAGAAAGTTACCACGCAACTGTTCTTTAACATGATTGGCAATTCTATCCCGCTTTGCCTCACCATGATTGCAATTATCCCCCAAGTAGTAATAGGCCAATTCATATTCATATGAGCCTCTTGCAAAAGTCATAGCTTGAGGCAGTTAAAGTTTCACCAGCAAGGTTTAGCCCCGCTTTTTGAGGAAAACACGCACACGAACGATTGTTGGCGACAGTTTCCCCGATTTCAGACGGACTGGCCCCTGTAGCCAGCTTCTTGTTCTTTGATAATCAGCAACCAGTGACTTTGAGCAACTGATCGGCAAACAATGCGAGGATGCCGAACATCAGGTGCATCATGACCTTGTCGGGTCCGCGAACTTGGACGCAGCGACCACCAAGTTCATCCTTGACCCGGCCATTGCACCGTTCGACACTCGTCCGCTCATTGTAACGAACAGCTTCATGCGGAGCCATGGGGATGATCTCCTTGCCCCGCGAGTTCCTGTCGATGATTGGCACGTGGTCAAGCTTTTTG
>JAJRWH010000097.1 GCA_024276935.1 Deltaproteobacteria bacterium | reverse complement strand
CATCCTTGTCCCCTTGCCCGCAGCCAATACGACTGCCGCCAGATCCTCCACAGATGTCTCCCTTTCGCATAAAGTTTGTCTTTGAGAAAAACATCTGATTATCTCGAAAGCGCCCGGTTCAAGTCAAGGAAACAAGCGCTGGCAAAAGAGGCTAAGTTGCGTTTTTATTTACATTTTCTCACTTTTCCAGTATAGTTTTTGCCTGTGGAGGGCAACCAATGATGGAAGAACGGCGCAAAATCGATCAGACCCTGAGCGAAATTCAGCAGGAGATGAAAGAGCTGGAGATTCGCTATGAACAATATTTTGCCGGGGTTGAAAAACGTGAGCCCCAGCGTGAACGTACTGCATTGGCTCGCCGTATTCGGCATTTTACCAATCGACCGATCTTTCAGACCGACATCAAGTTTCGCTATCAGGGACTGGCATCACGGTTTCATTCCTATGCTCAGTACTGGGACCGGATTCTGCGCCTGATGGATGAAGGCAAGTACCATCGCCATCGGGCCAACAAACCCACCCCCCCGAAGGAAGAGACTCCTCCAGCACCCGCCACACCGCAGACACCATCTGCTTGGAGGGCGGATGAAGCCGAGCAACTGCTCTCGGCACTGAATGCCGCAAGAACCGAATGCGGACAAAAGGGCCCGGCACCCTCACGCGAGAAAGTGAAACAGTTTCTGAGTGCCCAGAAGAAAAAGATTCAGGAAAAATACGGTGATCGTCCGGTTGAGTTTCTGGTTGACAGCAGCAGCGGCAAACCCCAGATCAAAGTCAGATTAAAAAAGAAAGGCTAGACCCTCGCTTTCGCTCAAGAAAAAAACACGTAAATCGGCCCTGGTGCTGATGGGCGGAGGGATCATGGGGGCCGCCTGGGAAATCGGCTGCCTGACAGCCTTTGACCGGATGCTGCGTGGCCGCTATGCGACTTGCCAGTTCGATGCCTATGTCGGCATCAGTGCCGGTTCGGTCATCGCATCCCTGCTGGCCAATCGGGTTCCTCCGGCACGCATCTATGAAACTATCGTCAATGATGAAGCGGGAACCTTCAATTTTTCGCGTTCTGATATCTACCGTTTAAAAAAACGCCAGATGCTGTTTGCTGCCGGGCGTATCATGAAGAACTACGTCACCAGCTTGCGCAACTACTACCGTCGGCAAAAACATCTTGGGGCCAGTGATTTGCTCTACATTTTACAAGAGCAGATTCCTTCCGGGCTCTTTTCACTCGACCCGATGCAGAACTACCTTTGTCGATCCTTTGAAAAGGAAGGGTTGATCGACAATTTCTACAGTCTGCCCGCCGAACTTTATATCCCGGCATTCGATATCGACCTGGGTGACCGGGTTGTCTTTGGCGACGAAGGTTATCGTTCGCAGCATATCTGTCAGGCAATCACGGCATCCTGCGCTATCCCGGTATTTTTCCAACCCTACAAAATCGGCAACAGCCATTACATTGATGGTTCAACCGGGCGGGTTGGACACATCGATCTGGCCATTGAGCGCGGTGCCGAACTGATTATCGCCATCAACCCGCGGGTCCCGATCCGCAATGATCGTCAGCAAAGCTGTCTGCCATCTCTTTCATCAGGGCATTGCGCCAGCATTGCAGACCTGGGGGTCAGCTTCGTCTGGGAGCAATCACAACGGATCGAGGGACGTGAACGACTGGCCCTGGCTCTTGAAGGTTACCGCCGCGAACATCCCAAGGTCGATATTCTGCTGATTGAACCTCGTGCGGATGAACCCTTGCTTTTTCTTCAGAGCCCCATGAGCTTCGAGGCTCGGCGGCTGGTCATGGAGTATGGCTACCAGACGACACTCAGCCATCTGAAAGATGAATTCGACAGCTATCAGAAAGTCTTCAGCCGCCATGGCTACACGATCTCGAATCGTCATCTCGACGATCCCCCGCCGACAGGCTGAACCTTGATGAAAATTCTGATTGTTTCACTCCACGTCCGTCATTCGGCCCAGGCGGTCGCTCTGGCGGCAGGTAATCTGAAGGCAGCCTTGCCACCCAGATTGCGACAGAATACCTTGTTGCTCGACCTCTACCTGCCCCAGACAAAACAACAGATGCTGGAACAGATTCAGGTTGAAGATGCCGACCTGATCGCATTTTCACTCTACCTGTGGAACCGGTCACAAATTATTCAGCTGGCCCGTGAATTAAAACAGTCCGCAACCCCTCCCTTTATCCTGCTCGGTGGCCCTGAAGCCAGTGCCGACAGCAGCAGATTGCTTGCCAGCGGGGCAATCGATGCCGTTCTGCGGGGCGAGGGTGAAGAAAGCTTCGCTCTGCTGGTGCAGCACCTGGAACAGAACAAAGAGCTCGCTGAAATCTCCGGCATCTGCCACGACCCACAGCAATCTCCAGCCGAGGCCTGGAGCTGTTCGGTAGAACAATTACCTTCCCCCTGGCTCGATCAGACTCTCAAACCTGTCGATGGTGGTGTGCTTTGGGAAGTCGCACGGGGTTGCCCTTTTGCTTGCAGCTTTTGTTACGATGCCAAGGGCATGGCCGGGGTCAGACCCCTGCCCAAAGAACGTCTGGCTGCAGAACTGGAGCATTTTGTCCGGCAGGATGTTGAACAGGTCTGGGTGCTTGATTCAACCTTTAATGCCCCGCCCGGGCGAGGCCGACAACTGCTGCAAATGTTGATCGAAAAAGCACCGCAACTTCACTATCACCTTGAAGCCAAGGCCGATTTTATCGACCCGAAAACCATTGACCTGTTGAGCCAGCTATCCTGCTCAATCCAATTGGGCCTCCAGACTGCCGACCCGGAAGTTCTTGCCGGGCTCAACCGCAAGATTGATCCGGACCGCTTCTGGGCCGGTGTTGAACTGCTGGCTGAATCGGGACTGACTTTCGGCCTCGACCTGATTTACGGCCTGCCGGGTGACAGCAACCGCGGCTTTGCCAACAGTTTCGACCGTGCCCTGCACTACCGTCCCAATCAGGTCGATATTTTCCCTCTGGCGGTACTGCCTGGTACCAGACTTTATCTGCAAAAGAACCAGCTGGGAATCAAGGCGGATGATCAGCCCCCTTACCTGTTGCAGGAAAGCGATGATTTCACCAGCCAGCATCTGCATGACTGTGCTCTGCTCAGTGCGGCGACAGATCTTTTCTACAACCGAGGCCGGGCTGTCGGCTTCTTGTTGCCCTTCTGCGCAGCCCTCAAAATATCGCCCTTGAACCTGGTGGAGGATTTCAGGGATTGGTTCATCACCACCCATGGAGAACGGGGCCTGCTGACCAGCAAAGATTATCAGCCCGCGCAGATCCTGCCACTGCAGCAGGACTTTCTCCAGCAGCGTTTCAGCCAGGCAGGTCTTGACTGCTTTGAAACCCTGGTTGCAGATATTCTGACCTATCATTTCAACCACGCCGAAACTCTTCTGGGTGAAGAAACCCTGGCAACGAACAATGACGTTTTCCCCCAAAGCCCGCTTCAACTGGCTGCGGGAGTTCGGCTGGTCCATTTCAACAACGATATTATCGGGGCTTTGGAGACAGAAGAAATTAATCTGCCCAGGTGGCACGAATTGGTCGAAACGATCGCCACCCGGACCTTGATGATCCGTCGCGGGCGACAGGTTTTGTGCGAGATCCTAAGTGAAGAGTTTGCCGACCTTTTGCTGCAGGCCCAAAACAGAGACCTGTCACCTCAGATCCTCACCGGGGACAACCATCATGAATTATTCGAACTGGCTCAATTTGCCTGGCAGGAAGGTCTGCTGATTGAAGCGACTATTTGAGCAACAGGTCCATAAACTCCTGATAGGTTTGCCGCTTCCGCTCTGAACGACCATAAAGAGTCGATGAAAACAGAGCGGTTGCCGCATGCTCGCCGAGCATTGAAAACAGCTGGTAATCGATAGAGGCCAGCTGCTCTTTCTGGATAAAAAGACGATAGATCGCCAGCAACCCGAGAAGTTCACCCTGAATCATCAACGGGATCGCCACCAGCGGCGCGAGGGGATCGGTCGATTCCTGGCCGACCATTTCATCGACAAAATAATTCTCGCCCTTGCTGGCAACCTCACCGAGCAATCCCTCGCCGATTTTGATTTCAGGCATCGGCTGATCCTCATCAAAGCCTTCTCCGGTTTCAAAGCGCAGAACCTTGGCTGAATCATCGTGAACAAAAACTGCAAATTTTTCAGCACCGACAAAGTTGATGACAACTTCCTTAATGATTTCCAGGGTTTCTTTACGATCAAGGGTTGAATGCAGACGGGATGAAGCAATATAGAGATTGGTCAGGTTATTGTTGACCTCTTCTACCTGAACCAGCTGATTGGCAAATTCGAGGTTTTCCTGCTCCAGTTCACTGATCCGGCGCTGGGCATTGTCCTGCTCATTGCGCATGCGGGCACAATCACGTTCCAGAGTCAGCAAGCGCTGGTGCATACTGGCGTCTCCCCCGGCACCACTACGCAATTTCGCCATCCCTTCATGAACCAGGCTGTCGATCCCTTTCTGGCCCCGTGCATCAGGATGAACCAGGTAAACACCAAAACCACTCTCACCATCCTGCTCAACCCGCTTGACCTTGCCGAACAGTTCCAGGGTTTCCCCTTTAGGTAACTCCAGTTTCAGCTCGACCGGACTGTTTTCGGGCAGAATCGCTTCGGTCTTGATATAGAGCCCATTATGCGAAATATTGCTGGCCCGGGCCTGCTGGGCCTTGCCATCCCCCTTGAGACTGACCGGTAGATCGAGAGGCACCCGGTCGACCGTCCGCCGATGGACCTCTCCCAGGAGGCGTTTAACCTTTTCTCGCAATTCTTTTTTATTGACCGGCTTGGTGACGTAATCATCACAGCCCGATTCGAGGCAACGCTGTACTTCCTCAGGCTTGCCTGCTGCGGTAACCATAATAATCGGCAGATTCTTCCAGCGTGGTTTTTTACGCAAAGAGACACAAACTTCGTCGCCATCAATCCCCGGCATATAATAATCGAGCAGCAGAATATCAGGGTCGATGGTCTCGATTCGAGCCAGAGTCTCTTCTCCCGATGACGCCGTCACCAGATCATAACCGAGCCCCTCAAGATATGAACGCTCAAGTTCGAGGAACAGATCGACGTCATCAACCAGCAGAATTTTTGCCATCTTTTAAACTTTCCGGAATCTGTGTCGAAGCATTTGGGTTGCGTAACCAGAAACCCCGGCAACCGATTGACGACGACTCTCAACATTGGTGAACGTCAAAACACTACCCTAACATTAGCGCAATGTAAAGAAATGAGCGACGGCTGAAACCACCAAACAGCCCGAAAAAAAAGAGAGCCCGTCTGTTTCCAGAGGAGCTCTCCTGCTTTTTTTGTCTGTGAAAAAAAATCAACCTCAGGCCACCTCGGCCACATCCCTGAGATAGCGGGGACGTTCGGTCAAAAATTCAACAATTTCTTCAACCTCCGGAATGCGACCGGCAATTCTGACCTGATCATCGATCAACAGTGCCGGGACGACGTAGATCCGGTTATCTATCAGCTTGCGACTATCCTGAAATTGATGAACCTCAGCTTCAACGCCCAGTTTGTCAAGAGCCTTACGCACATTGGAAAGAGTCCCTTCACAGCGGCCCTGTTTGTCCGGCTTACACAAAATATCGATGCGCATGACAACCTCCTGTCGGAAGACGAGTCATAAAATATGACCTATTTGGTCACCATTATACCCGTCTCCCGCAGGAAATCAAGCAAAAAACCGGTTACTGGTCTTCGCCCTCCACCACCGAAACGTCAAGCTTGTCGCCAACAGCATCGACCAGCAGCTGACTTCCGGGAGACAACTCGCTGCTGATCAGCTGCCGGGCAATCAGGGTTTCAACTTCGCGTTGCAGATAACGCTTGAGGGGACGTGCCCCGAAAACCGGATCGTAAGATGCGGTGGCAATCATCTGCTTGGCCGCATCAGTCAACTTGAGAGCCAGACCCTTGTCGGCCAGACGATTGTGCAACTCGGCCACCAGGAGATCCACAATCTGGAGAATTTCCTCCTGCCGCAAGGGCAGAAAAATAACCGTATCGTCGATTCGGTTGAGAAACTCCGGGCGAAAGAACTGGTGCAATTCACCTTCAACCGCCGTACTCACGCCCTGGCGCAGTTTCCCCTGATCATCAATCCCTTCAAGCAGCAGCTGTGACCCGATATTTGACGTCATAATAATAACGGTCTGCTTGAAATTGACGGTCCGTCCCTGGGCATCAGTCACCCGCCCATCGTCCAGAATTTGCAACAACAGGTTAAAGACTTCGGGATGAGCCTTTTCGACCTCGTCGAACAAAATAACCGCATAGGGCTTACGCCGAACCGCCTCGGTCAGCTGACCGCCCTCTTCATAACCGACATAGCCCGGAGGAGCACCGATCAGACGACTGACGGCATGTTTTTCCATATACTCGGACATGTCGATACGAATCAGGTTTTCTTCACTGTCGAACAGGGCTTCGGCCAATGCTTTGCCCAATTCTGTTTTGCCAACCCCGGTTGGTCCCAAAAACAGGAAAGAACCAATGGGCCGCCGGGGATCCTTAATCCCGGCCCGGGCACGAATAACGGCATCGGCAACCCGTTGCACCGCTTCGTCCTGACCGATCACCCGCTGATGCAACAGCTGATCAAGACGACCAAGTTTTTCTTTCTCACCCTCAACCAGACGGGTCACCGGAATACCGGTCCACTGGGCAACGATTGAAGCGATCTCCTCTTCGGTCACCTCTTCACGTAGCAGACGACCTGCCTGCTCTTCGTTTGACAACTGTTCTTCCTGCTCATGCAACTGCAGTTCGAGCTCTGGCAGGCGCCCATGTTTCAGCTCGGCAGCGCGCTGCAAATCATAGTTGCGTTCCGCCTCATCCAGTTCATGCCGGGCCTGTTCTATCTGTTCACGCAATTGCTGAATCTGCTGCAACCCTCCTTTTTCCTGTTGCCACCGGGTCGACAACAAGGCTTCCTGTTCTTTGAGGTCAGCCAATTCCTTGCGCAAAGCCTTCAGCCGCTCACGACTTGCAGCATTCTTTTCACCTTTGAGAGCAGCTTCCTCGATTTCGAGTTGCCGCACCCGCCGGGTAATCGCATCAAGTTCGGCGGGCATCGAATCAATCTCGGTGCGAATGGTTGCACAGGCTTCATCAATCAGGTCAATCGCCTTGTCGGGCAAAAAACGGTCGCTGATGTAACGGTCACTCAGCTGAGCGGCAGCCACCAGTGCATTGTCCTGAATTCGCACCCCATGAAACAACTCAAACCGTTCCTTCAGACCACGCAGAATGCTGATACTGTCATCAACCGTTGGCTGCTCGATCAAAACCGGTTGGAAACGACGCTCAAGGGCCGGATCTTTTTCAATATACTGACGGTATTCGTCGAGAGTTGTCGCCCCGATACAGTGCAGTTCACCACGTGCCAGCATCGGCTTGAGCATATTGCCGGCATCCATGGCACCATCGGTTTTTCCGGCACCAACAATCGTATGCAGTTCGTCGATGAACAGAAGAATTCGTCCGGCACTTTCCCGGATCTCTTTTAAAACCGCCTTGAGGCGTTCTTCGAATTCCCCTCGATATTTGGCCCCGGCAACCAGGGCCCCCAGATCGAGAGCAAAGATCGTTTTATCCTTCAAACCCTCAGGGACATCCCCTTTGACAATCCGTTGGGCCAGACCTTCGGCAATGGCTGTTTTGCCGACGCCTGGTTCCCCAATCAGGACCGGGTTATTCTTGGTTTTACGTGACAGAATCCGAATCGTGCGACGAATCTCTTCATCGCGTCCGATAACCGGATCGACACTTCCTGCCTTGACCTCTTCAACCAGATCACGACCATATTTCTGTAATGCCTCATAGGTTGACTCAGGATCCTGACTGTCAACCCGCTGATGACCGCGAACCTTGGTCAGGGCATCAAGCACCTTGGCATGATCGATCTTATGCTGGCGAAACCAGCGTTGTGCCGGGGCATCACTACTTGCCGCGACGGCTGCCAGCAACAGATGTTCAACACTGATGTAGTCATCCTTGAGTGCCGCAGCTTCTTTCTCGGCCTGAATCAGCAACTGTTGCAGGCCCCGATTGGCATATGCCTGACCCGATTCAGCCCCCGGACCAGAAATTTGCGGCAGGGTCGCAAGGTGCGCTTCAAGAACCTGCTGCAATTCGTCAGTCGGGGCACCAAAAGACTGCAATATTTTCGGCACCAGGCCATCCTGCTGGACAAGTGCCAATAACAGGTGCTCACTGGCCATCTCGGAATGGCCACGTTCGACAGCCAAATGTTGGGCTGTCTGGAGTGCTTCCTGACTTTTAATTGTCAACCTGTCAAGCTTCATCTTGGTTCTCCCTGACTGTATTTATTTTTATCCTGAATCAGCGGGTTTCCTGTCAGCAGAGAGCTCAGGTCACTGACCTGAGCTCTCCAGCCAACCGCAACTTACTGATTCAGGGTCGAACAAGGGACTTTCCCGCCACCTCACTCCGTCCGGAATCAGTGGACTGTTTTTACTTCAATCCGCTTCGGCAAAGCTGTCTCGGCTTTGGGCAGCTTCAGCGTCAGCACACCATCACGCAGTTGGGCATCGACCTTGTCAAGGTCGAGATGCTCCGGTAAACGGAACTGACGATAATATCCGGCGGGAGCGAATTCGCTGAACAACCGATCACCGTTCAAGCTGATATCACTTGAACCCTCAAGAGTCAGTATTCCTTGATCGATATCAATTTTCAGCCGCTCGTCAACAACTCCCGGCATATCAGCAACCAGAGTCAGACCGCTATCCTGTTCATAGATATCGACCGCCGGAGCAACATAGTTCTGACGTAATGCAAGTTTAGCATCTTTATTTTCACTCGAAACCAGGTTCTTGTCGTTCATGGTGCAACCTCCTTATATCTATTGTTTCTTTTTATTTTCTGCTTACTTCCCTGTTTTGATGCTGATGCGCTTCGGTTTGACCGTTTCAGCTTTGGGCAACAGAATTCGCAAAACACCGTCGACATATTCTGCGCTGATTTTGTTGGTATCAACATCCAATGGCAGTTCAATGGCGCGCATAAATCTGCCATGCCCACGCTCCTGCCGCTGCCAACGGGCCTTCTCGGGCTCATCGGAAACCCGCTCGCCGCTTAAGGTCAGGGTGCTGCCAGTCAGGTTGATGTCGAGAGTTTTCGCATCCACCCCGGGAAGCAGCGCAGCAAGATAAAAGTTATCGGCATCTTCGCTCAGGTTGATTCGTGGATAACGACGGGTACCGATACCGGGCAGAAATGCCATACGCTCGTCCTGCTCCTGGGTCAGGTTGCCAAAAATTGCATCCATCTCACGACGCAGGGTCTCCATCTCACGAAAAAGATTCCAGTTAATCATGACTCTCTCCTCCTTCTTCTTTCGGGTTCTCCCTGTTACGGGGCTCTTGATCACCTTTGATTCGCGCTCGGCGCGATTGTTTCAAGATTCACCCAACCAGATATCAAAGGGCGTGCCAGTCTTGCAGGAAATAATTCGTTCTTTTATTTCAGGTAGTTACAATGAGAAGAGAAAACAGGGCGTGAGATGCGACGTTGCAGGCGTCGCATCCAATCAACAGGGTTGCAACAGCTGCGACGTCGCAACAGAAAGAAAATCAATTATTCAGATCCTGACGATCAAGACCCAGACGTTGCAGATGGCGATAAAAGGTGGCGCGATGAATACCCAGCAGACGCGCAGCTGCTGCGATATTGCCGTTGGCCCGTCTGTAGGCCTCCACAAGGCTCTCGCGATCAATCTTGTCAGGAGCTGAATCACCCACCAGTTCGATATCGATGACGGGTGGTCCGGCAGGAGATTGGCCCAGCGGAACCAGGGCATTGGCAGGCCGGGCGACCAGTTGCAATCCTCCGGGCTGAAATGTCTGTCGCTCCCGGACCCACTCGGCCAAAGCGCGGCCACCAATTGCGGGAGCCTGGGTTTCAATGACCAGACGTTCCATCAGGTTGCGTAGTTCCCGGATATTTCCAGGCCACAGGTAGGCCGTCAGAATCGACATTGCCTCAGGTGTCAAGCGTTCGATCTGTTTCTGATAGTGCTGATTAAAATAGTTGAGAAAGTGCTCAGCCAGCAGCGGAATATCCTCGGGCCGTTCTCGCAACGGCGGAATGTGAATTCGCAACACCGCCAGCCGATGATAGAGATCGGCCCTGAAACGCCCATCACTGACGGCTTTTTCGAGCGAAACATTGGTCGCGGCAACAATTCTGACATCAACCCGGCGCACCTTTTCACTGCCAACAGGCTGAATTCGCCCATCTTCGAGAACCCGCAACAGTTTGCTCTGAATATGCAAAGGCATATCACCGATTTCGTCAAGAAACAGCGTACCACCGTCGGCCTGTTCAAAATGGCCCCGATGGCTGCGAATCGCCCCGGTAAAGGCTCCCTTTTCATGACCGAAAAGTTCCGATTCGAGGAGCTGCTCACTGATTGCACTGCAATTAATTGCCGCAAAAGGCCCCTGGCTGCGGCGACCCTGCTCATGCAAGGCTTTGGCAACCAATTCTTTGCCACTGCCTGTTTCACCGGTAATCACGACCGCGGCATCGACATTGGCATAGAGTTCAATCTTACGAAAAACCTCACGCATTGCCGGACTGCGTCCAATCAGACCGGCAAAACCATTATCAAGCTGACTGGCAACGCTTTCGGGACGCAAACTGATCTGGACCCGTTGCACACTGTAGTCAGCGGCCAAACCGGAGTAACGGATATCAGCAAGTAGCGCAGGAGCGTCTGGAAAAAGACGAACCTTGATGTCAACCAGATCCTGACCAGAGTTGGCAGCCTCTTCAGCCAATGGTGACAAGGAAGGAATACTTTGGGCAAAGACCTGATCGAGACCCCGCCCTTTTAACCTCTCCGGCGTCGCATTGCAAACCGATGCCAGGCGCGCTGAGACGTCACTGATCTGCCAGATTCCTGCCCGTTTTTCTATCAGCAGATCTGGTGCAACCGAGGGTAAGTTTTCGAGTGGGGAATCAAGACGATTCATCATGAACGCAGAGTATCATCGATGCAGGCCCTGAATAAAGTTTTGATATTCATGCTGCCCCTGGCTGAAACTGAGGATTTTGACTCCCATCCCGCCTTTGCCAACCAACCGCAGCATGTTGGGTGGGACCCGTTTGGCCCAGTGAATTCGGCCTGTGCAGAGAATACGCGTTTCGTCGGGCAAGGTAATCTCCAGATTCAACAACTGGCCCGGCTTTTCTGGAGAGGCGGTTTTGATGAAGATTCCGTCAGGTGATATATCGTCGGAAAACGCCATTTTTTTGGGTGTATCTGTCCCGAAACGAACTTTGACCCGTTTTCGCTTGCGACTGAGATCTCGTTTTTCCGCCATATCCTGCCAACCTCCCCGAAATTATTAGCGGGAATATATGTGAAGCCGAAAAAAACGGCAAGGAGTTAATGAAAACAACCGTAGAATTATTATAACGACAACGCTCAGGATTTGGTGCAAGAGTCTTGAGAAAAAATCAGACCTTGTAGGTTTTTTGTGCCCAGCGCACGGCATCCAGATAGGTTTCGGAAAGTGCCAGTTCATTCAGATTCAACTGGGCGGCAAGGGTATGCAGACGGTCCCAATAACCACGCTCCAGAGCAATCGTGACCTGAAGAAACTGGTTCAGAACTCCTTCTTCACCCAACAGGGCCTGACGGATCTGGGGAGCAACCTGAATTTCATCCAGCAGCTCGGGCAATGGCCGATCCAGAATGGCATCAAGTTGCGAGAAAAGACCCATCAAAAAGAGCTCGGAGCGTTGTGATTCTTCACCGATCAACTCTGCTGCCTGGTCACAAAACCGGGCCCGAATCAATGAGTTCACCACCAATTCGGCCGGTTTGTCATCGGCCATCGCCGAAATTGCCAGCAACGAAACCCAGGTTCGAACCTCACGTTCGCCCAACAACGAAAGGGCCTGAAGAATATTGGAAACCTTGTGTCGTAATGCAAACGCGGCAGAATTGATCAATTTAAGCAATTTGTACGAAAGAGCTATTTCGCTCTGAACGATCTGGGCCATCCGTTGAAAATCGATTTCAGGGCTGTGAATTTCTTTAAGAACCCGCAGGTACTGAAGCTTGTTGGTCGGTATATCGCGCCGCGACAAAATGATCGGTTTGCTGAAGAAGTATCCCTGAAAAAGCTCATAACCCATTGCTACGGCCTGCTCAAAGTCTTCCTGGGTTTCGACCTTTTCAGCCAACATGCGAATGCCACGCCGCCGCAGCAGGGTCGACATCCGCTGGCGTTCTCCCGGCCCGGAGAGCAGAAAATCAACTTTCACAATATCGGCCAGATCGAGCAGGGGCTCAAATTTCTGATGATAGACAAAATCATCCAGCGCCAGAATATATCCCATGTCTTTCAGGCGCTTGCAGGCAGCGATCACCTCCTCATCAGGCTCAACCGTTTCGAGAACCTCGATCACGGCATGCTGTTTGGGTAACGAAGTCGCAAGGTCTTCAACCAGCACCTTGCGCGTACAGTTGAGAAAAGCACGCCGTCCGCCGGTCATTTCATCGATACCAAAAAGCAGAAAACTGTCGGCAATCACACTGGTCGAAGCGTGATCGATATCATCGCAATCAAAATAATTATCCAACCCGGAACGAAACAGCAGTTCGTAGGCATAGACCTTTTGCTCAACGTCGAAAATCGGTTGGCGGGCGATAAAGTGTTCGACGCTCATGATTTTTGTATACCCATGGAAAAATGATGCCCTCTACCTGAAGTGACGACCAAGCGACCGAAATCAAGTATATCTGTTTTATTAGGGTTTGCTGAATAAATACCTTCTCAGTCTAAAGCGTTGCACAGGGTGCTTGGCTACGCCAACAAAACAAGCGACCTGTCGATGTAAAATGGCCCATAAGAGCATGCAGGGTCTGCAGAAGCCGTTTTGTTGATAGTCTCAAGCTCCGGATGAGAGCAAAAAGAAGCTTTTGCAGCCACTTTTCCAGGTTCATCACGATGAAGACGATGGCGATAGAGGT